>JALUTJ010000079.1 GCA_027057985.1 Chromatiales bacterium | reverse complement strand
TATCATCATATTCATCACCTCTCGGCCAGTATTCCCAACTATAACCTTGCAGCCTGTCACCGCGAATATGCTCACCTGTTTGAAGATGTTTTTCGTATTCGCCTGCGTGATGTTGCCAGCTCCTTCAAATATATACTCTGGGATCAGCAACAGCAGAAAATCATCAGTATCGATGAATTTCGCAATATGGAGCAGGCGTGAGTAGTACCGCACCAAGAGTTGGCTTTATCAGCCTGGGTTGTCCCAAGGCGCTGGTGGATTCAGAGCATATCATTACCCAGCTTCGTGCTGAAGGTTATGAAATCACCGACAGCTATGATGATGCCCAACTGGTAGTGGTAAATACCTGCGGCTTTATCGAGTCGGCCGTGGAAGAATCCATGGAAGCCATTGGTGAAGCGCTGAATGAAAATGGCAAGGTCATTGTTACCGGCTGTCTTGGTGCAAAGGAAGGCGTGGTTGAAACCGCTTATCCCAATGTACTCGCCGTCACCGGTCCCCATGCGGCGAATGAAGTGATGCAGATCGTTCACGATCATCTGCCAAAACCACATGATCCATTTTCTGATCTGGTACCGAATGCCGGCATCAAGCTAACTCCAAAACATTATGCCTATCTGAAAATTTCTGAAGGCTGTAACCATCGCTGTACCTTCTGCATTATTCCGGCACTCAGAGGAGATCTTGTCAGTCGTGATATTGGTGAAGTGATGCAGGAAGCCGAGAACCTGGTCAACAGCGGGGTTAAGGAATTACTGGTTATCTCGCAGGACACCAGTGCCTATGGTATCGATATCAAAAATCGCACCGGTTTCTGGGGTGGTAAACCGATCAAGACGCATATGACGCATCTTGCCGCAGCGCTGGGCGAGCTGGGTGCATGGGTACGACTGCATTATGTTTATCCCTATCCACATGTTGATGATGTGATTCCTCTAATGGCCGAAGGAAAAATTCTGCCTTACCTGGATATTCCTTTGCAACATGCCAGTCCGTCTATTCTCCGCGCCATGAAGCGCCCGGGTAAAATCGATCAAACCCTGGAACGGATAAAGCGCTGGCGCAGTATCTGCCCTGATATTACCCTGCGTTCTACTTTTATTGTTGGCTTCCCCGGTGAAACCGAGGATGACTTTGAAATGCTGCTGGATTTTCTTGAAGAAGCACAACTGGATCGTGTTGGCGCCTTTGCCTATTCGCCGGTTGAAGGTGCTAAAGCCAACGAGCTGGGTAACTTTGTTGCCGAAGAAATCCAGCAGGAGCGGCTACAACGCTTTATGCAGTTACAGGCTGAAATCAGCGCTAACAAGCTGGAAAAGAAAATCGGCCAGACCATGACTGTGCTGGTAGACAGTTACAGTGAAGAAGGACTGGTACTGGCGCGCTCAAAAGCCGATGCACCTGAAATCGATGGTGAAGTGATCCTCGATGGCTTTGAAGATGTACAACCCGGTGACTTTGTCGATGTCCGTATTGTTGCCACGACCGAGCATGACCTGATTGCCCGACCACTCGATGAAGACTAATTTTAACTGAAGATATATAAAAGTATGATCCCCTGCAGCAGACGGTAAGCCACGAAAGGAAACAGGCTGATGCGATCCAGCAACTTTAGAAAGTAATGGATACAAAGGTAAGCCGATACCGCGGAGAGGACATAACCCAGCCCCAGGGCAAACCAGTCCACACCATTGCCCTGCATAATCAGCTTCATGGTTTTATAAGCACCCGCAAGCAGAATAACCGGGATCGATAACAGAAAAGAAAAACGGGCGGCACCCTGCCGATTCAGGCCAAGAAAAAGTCCCGCAGTCATGGTAATACCGGAGCGGGAAGTACCGGGGATCAGGGCTATCGCCTGGGCAAGCCCAATCAGCATGCCTTTCCCTAAACCGACCTGATGCTCACCCAGATGTGCACGAGTTTTAATGGCAAACAGTTCTGATGCGCCCAGTAACAGACCAAAACCAATGGTGGCCCAGGCAATCACCACTGGCGAACGCAATTCTGTGTCAACAAAATCATTTAATAACAGGCCAGCCACCGCGACCGGTATCGTAGCCAGCAACACGGTCCAGGCAAGATTACTTTCACCCACCTGTTTTTTCTGTAAACAGGAACGTGTCCAGTCTGTACCGAGCTTTATCACATCTTTTCTGAAATACCAGATCACCGCGCTTAAGGTTCCCACGTGCATCACCACATCGAAAGCCAGGCCCTGATCCGGCCAGTCACTTAAAACCGGGACAAGAATCAGATGAGCCGAGCTGGAGATGGGGAGAAATTCGGTTAACCCCTGCACCAGCGCCAGTATGACAATCTGCCAGAAAAACATGCTTTTTCCTTAAACGGTAAAATAAATCGTACAGGTATTTTAACTGCTTTCATTCTTTTCGTCAGAATAAATTTTGTACATTCATTTAAACGCAAAGGACGCAGAGATGGTCGTAGGTTGGCCCAAGGAGCAGGGCGACGGAGCCAACATAATTAACCCGGCTGTATGCCGGCTCCACTTCACTTGAGCCGACAACTTTTTTCACCGCAGAGGCACAGATCATGCAAAGATTTATTTATTGCTCATAACAGGATATTTTGCAGCAAAATGTTATGAACGACCGTCGATTTCAGGGATGAAATCGTCGAGCGGCCAGGGATGGCGCATAGCGTGTCGTGAATAACGTTTTGCGAGAAAATATCCGTAGAAGACATTTTGATTTGTCGGCTCCGCTTCGCTTGAGCCGACCTGCTACTTCCTGAATGGCTGCTTGAGAAATATTTTACTGTCAGACTTTAGTCTGACCTACCGATAAGCGATAACCAGGCAGCTGCTAAAAAATTATAAATATTCCCGCAGGTCACGTAGCGCAAAAGCCGGCAGAGGAATATCACATTGCTTACTGAAAGCGATAACCTTGAACAGTTCACCCATTTCATGTGGCAGGGTGAGTTTTTTTATCTGGTTAGCAAGTGCAATCTGCTTTTCAGTATCCTGTTGCTGCAACGCAGGTAACTCCAGCAAACCTGCGCCCATCAGGAAACCAGCCTGGTTGGTGTAGCCGGTTACCTTCATGCCACTTTCCAGTGCTGCATCGGCCATGGCAGTAAAATCGACATGTGCAGTAATATCCTGCAGCCCCGGATAAACAAACGGATCCGGATGGGCACGATGCCGGTAATGACACATCAGGGTGCCGCCGTGGCGTTGTGGGTGATAATACTCGTGGCGGGGAAAACCATAGTCGATAAAAATCATGATGCCCTGCTGCAGGCTTTGCGCCATACTGCGGATAAAATCTTCTGCCGCAAAATTGACTTCCGAGTGATAACCTTCGGCAAAGACTTCTCCCCTTGCCTCTTCGATTTCCTCCAGCCGATGCCGTAAACGATCTCCTGCTGGCTTAAGGATGCTAACAAAATGCTCTTTCTCCCAGCCAACAAAATGTTCGAGAAACTCACCATTTTTTTTCAGGAACAGCTGTACCGGCATGGCATCGAGTAACTCATTCCCCAGAACCACCCCGGAAAATTTTTCCGGTAAAGCCTGTAGCCACTCTACTCGCTGTAGCAGTTCAGGCACCTGTTCAGCAATGGTTGCTTTCTGTCTTTGTTGCAGATCGGCACTAAGCTCAAGAAGATAGTATTTATCCGGCAGTGTATTTTCTTGCTGCAACCAGGCAAGCATATCTGCTGCCATCCTGCCACGGCCGGCACCGACCTCAAGAATAAAAGGGTGCGACTTCAATACCGGCAGGATGGCATTGGCCAGTGCCTGTGAAAACAGGTGCGATATTTCCGGGGCGGTAATAAAGTCACCCTCATCACCCAGCTTGGTACTCCCTGCTGAATAATAACCCAGCCCCGGTGCATAAAGCACATGCTGCATATAGTCCTGGAAAGAGATCGCCCCACCGTTACTGTCGATTTCATTGTGAACAAAGGCGATCAGTTTTTCGCTATGGACCTGGGCCTCGGCAGTGGCTGCGGGCAGGGTTTTGCTTTCAACACTGCTGCGATAAAGTTCTTCTGAATAAGGTGTCGCTGGCATAAAAACTGACGAAATCCGGTGGCTATGTTACAGTAAATAAATAACCCGGAGGATAACATGTATGCAAGATGGCCTGCCGCAGAATAATGAAACAAAAGTGGCTTTAATTACCGGCGCTGCCCACCGCATTGGCGCACGCACGGCAAAACGCCTGCACCGCAGTGGTATGAATATCGTCCTGCACTACCGCAGCTCACGCAAGGCTGCCCAGGCACTGCAACAGATCCTCAATGATGAGCGTGAAAATTCCGTGGTACTGATCCAGGCCGATCTGCATGCCACCGCCGGCCTTAACACACTGGTTGAAGAGGCCGTCAAGGCCTGGGGACGACTGGATGTACTGATCAATAATGCTTCCAGCTTTTACCCAACACCAATTGGTAAGGTCAGCGAAGATCAATGGGATGACCTGATGGGCTCAAACCTCAAGGCTCCGTTCTTTCTTTCGCAGGCGGCGGCTCCCCACTTGAAGAAGCAATCTGGCTGTATCGTCAATATCGTGGATATTCATGCCGAACGCCCACTAAAAAACTACCCGGTTTACAGTATGGCCAAGGCCGGACTGGTTATGATGACAAAGTCACTGGCCTGTGAACTCGGCCCCAAGGTGAGGGTGAATGGCGTAGCGCCCGGCGCTATCCTCTGGCCGGAAAACATGGATGAGGTCACGCAGCAACGCATCGTTTCACGCACTTTTTTAAAGCGCCAGGGTGAACCCGATGATATTGCCCGTGCCATCGAATACCTGGTCAATGATGCCAATTATGTCACTGGCCAGATACTCGCGGTCGATGGTGGGCGTAGTCTTAATTCCTGATAAGTGTATCAGTCTGACGGGTTAATTAACTTTAAACTCAGCTACCAGGCTTTGTAACTGGGCCGCAACCCCTTTTAGCGCCACACTACTCTGTGCAGACTGGTTAGTATTTTCAGCAGTATGTTCTGCAATGTCTCGCACATTAACCACGTTGCGATTAATTTCTTCGGCAACACTGCTTTGCTCTTCAGCAGCGCTCGCAATCTGTTCATTCATCTGCGTAATATAATCAACCGCATCGGTAATGGACTGCAGTGCAGAGCCAGCTTCAGCAGCCTGTTCAACCGTCTTCACAGTCTGCTGTGTCCCTTCTTCCATGACCTTCACCGCGTTACGTGAACCGGACTGTAACTTTTCAATCATATTCTGGATTTCCTCGGTGGAATCCTGGGTACGGCTGGCAAGAGTACGCACCTCATCGGCAACCACGGCAAAACCGCGACCCTGTTCACCGGCACGTGCGGCTTCAATCGCGGCATTCAGTGCCAGCAGGTTGGTCTGCTCGGCAATACCGCGAATCACATCCAGTACCGAACCGATGCTTTCACTATCAGCTTCAAGCTGCTTGATAACTGCACTGGCCTGTTGCATTTCAGTAGCCAGCGTATTGATGGACTCAACCGTCTGATTCACAACACTACGTCCATTATTGGCCTGCTTATCCGCATTACGGGTGGCTTCTGCTGTACTGGAAGCATTATTGGCAACTTCGTGTACCGTGGCCGACATTTCATTCATCGCGGTGGCGATCTGTTCCAGCTCGGCATTTTGCTGGTTGACACCATCCCGGGCATCTTCTGCAGCGGCACCGGATTGATCGGCTGAAATCACCACCTGGTTAGTAGCACTGATAACCTGTGACACCAGGGCATTGATTTTTTCAATCATCATATTCATATCAGTGGCAATCAATAACATTTCATCTTTCGCTTCCAGTTCAACTTTTGCTGTCAGATCCCCCTCTGCCATGACATGAACCGCATCTTTGATACGGTTGATGGATGTCATCATACTGCGATAGAACCCGGCAAAGATATACAGTGCTGCCAGTAACAATAACAGGCTGAGAGAGATATAACGGACAATGGTATTCTGTAAATCTGCTTCTCTTTGCTCCAGCACACTGGTTAATACTTTCATGACTTCATCATACAACTTCAGATTAGCCGCAATCGCAGCTGTCCCCATATTGAAATAGTCTTTTGCATCCATGCTGATAGTTTCAGCCTGCAACACTTCTTTCTTGCTGGTTGCAACGAAATCTTCTGTTGCTTTACCTGCCATTTTGCGCAGGCTAGATAAACG
>JALUTJ010000078.1 GCA_027057985.1 Chromatiales bacterium | reverse complement strand
GCGATAACAGTATTCCAGTTTACCTCTTCAACCGACATCACAAGTTTACCAGCCTCTATCTTTGAAAGATCCAGAATGTCATTAACCAGGGAAAGAAGATGGTTGCCAGCCTTCAATATCTCCGAAGTATACTCCCTCACCGTCGCATCCTCTTCCAGCTCGAGCAACTGAGAGAATCCGAGAATAGCATTTAATGGTGTCCGCAGTTCATGACTCATACGGGAAAGAAAGTCTGATTTAGCATTACTGGCTTTTTCAGAAATAATTTTCTCCTGATGTAATTTTCTCTCTGTAATCTTATGTTCTTCTATTTCCTGCACGAGACTTCTGGTTCTCTCCTGTACCTGCTTTTCAAGGTTGTCCCTATAAGCAGAAATTTCTGCTTCATAAAATGTGCGTTCTTTGAACATATTTTCAAAGCTATTTATAAGTTCGAGAATGTCCTTGTCTGTTGTTTTTATATCTTTTTGTTTATATTTCCCTGTCTTGCCGAACTCGCTCACCTCTTTTGATAATTTTTCTATTGGCCGACTTATCCTTTTACCAATAAGGTAAGAAACCAGAAAACCAGTAATTATGACTATCGCAGCAATAATAACAGTATATTTTTCAACTGATGCCAGCGTGTTATTGAGCGATGTTTTCCTGAAACCAATATGCATATGTGCATTGAGGTTTTTAATGAACGGATAAGTAAAATCGTAGATTTTTCTTGCCTTATAATTAAAAACAAGATCATCAGTTAGTGTTTTGCTGGAATGAAAGTTTTTATCTGCAATAGCAGCCTTTGCAACACATACAGAGTGATCAATCTTCTTTAAAATATCTGGCATAGCCAGAAAATCAAGCGAGGAAGCAAATAACCTGTTATTAAAATCAACAACAACAATATATTCTATTTCATGACTCTTCTTTATTATACGGCGCAGGATATCCCGGGTTTGCCTTGCATTCCCTTCAATCGTGTAATCAAGAATTGCCTGAGAAACTGATTGCCCCAGGGTTTCACCAAATTCATAGTTAACATCATTGAGACTGGTTTTTATCTGGCGGGTAACAAAAAAAGATATTATTGTAACAGTAAATATAAGTAAGATAGATACCATAATTGTTATTCTGAGCCAGAGCCGCATATAGCTATCCTTTATTCCCTGAAGTCTCTGAACCCGGCATCCCTTGCAACCTTTTCCATCATCCTGATATCGTCGTAATTTTTGTCATCTGGTTTTTCAAATCTTTTCAGCAATGCCTTTGCAAGGATTTTCTTCCCTTCTTTGTCCCTGTGCATATTCAGAAATATCTGCTGTAGTTTTTTTCTTAGTTTAACTGGTGTCCGGGCACTCATAACAACCGGTGGTACTCCTGCACCTCCGGGAAACAGGACTTCGATGATTTTTACTTTCATGGCATTTTCTTCCTTTAAGTACCTGTCAAAATCCAGCACCAGTGAATCAACCGAGCTTGCATCAACCACCCCATCAGCTACCATTCTTATCGACTCTTCATGTGAACCTGAAACCAGTATTTTACTAAAATAGTCTTCCCAGCTCTTTGCTCCAAGCTGAAAAAGCTTATACCTTGGCATGTTATAACCTGAATTACTGTCCTGATCGTTGTAGGCATAGCTCTTTCCTTTTAGCATAGCCCAGTTTTTAATATCAGAATCTTTACGCACAATCGTATAGGAATAGTATTTCCCCGGTGTCCTTTTAAATCCGGCTACTTTCTCAAAATCATCTTTAATATCCGCAACAATTGGCATGGCAAGTAAGACCTGTTGTCCTGTTGCCTTTTTGTGGGTATATGGCAGGCCACAGACAAACCCCAGCTGGATAATGCCTTTATCCAGCAATAAACTGGAATGCCGGTATGACAGCTCGGAAATGATATCAACATTCATATTAGCCTTCCTTGATATATAATCGGCGAGTTCCTGGTAAACCGGCAGGCCACGCTCAGAAACAAAGGCTGCCGTGATCACAATTTTAAGATCCTCACGAGCAATCCCGGCCAACGAATAAAATACAAAAACCAGAAATAATACTGACTTTGTCCGTCTCATGCCGCACTCTCAAAACTTATCGGTTGCTTAAAAAAACACCTTCTCTGTATAGCACAATTAGCCCCATAAATTAATTGAATAATCAGTAATTTATCTAAATGCGGCTTTATCCTGTCCACTTCATATCAATCCAGCCTGCCGTATAACCTTGTAATAGAAGGGTTATTGACTAAATTAAGTAAAAATAACCTGATTCCAGGAGTATCACGTGGTCAAATTTTCAACAAATTCATCCTTTGCAGATATTTAAAATTCAATGACAAAATGTATAATCTTTGCCTCAAAATCGCTTTACACACGGAATTTATCAACATGAACCGAGTTAAAATCTACAGTACCGGCACCTGTCCTATCTGTGACAAAACCAAGCATTTACTGAAAAAGTGGAATATCCCCTTTGACGAGGCCCGGGTTGATCTGGATCGCGGCGAGCTTAAGCAAATGCTCGAAGTCACCAACCATGCCCGCATGGTGCCACAAATAACCATCGATGGAGAATGGATTGGGGGTTTTACCGAGCTTACCGAGATGCACATGGAAGATGAACTTGATCACCTTATGGTTGAATAAATACAGGTAGAAAAATGTTAAAAACAAATGAATACTTTGATGGCAAGGTGAAATCCATCGCCTTCCAGACAGAAACACTCCCTGCCACGGTAGGCGTGATGGAACCCGGTGATTACGAGTTTGCAACCACCGAAAAAGAAACCATGACCGTGGTTTCTGGTGCACTTACGGTTAAATTACCGGGTAGTGACAACTGGCAGACCTTTGCCCAGAATGAAAGTTTTATTGTTGCGGCAAATCAGAAATTCCAGTTAAAGCTTGATACTGAAACAGCTTATCTTTGTACTTACGGGTAAAAAAGAATGAAACTGTACTTGATGCGTCATGGTGAAGCCCTTTCCTCACAACAGGATCCTGAGCGTGGTCTAAGTGAAGCCGGCAAGGAAAAAATTGCTCTGCTTGCGCAGTACCTGGTAAAGGAAAATATCCATTTCCAGCATATCTTTCATAGCGGAAAGAAACGTACCCGGGAAACCGCTGAAATCGTGGCCGCTGCCACCAGCCCGGATATTGTGCCGCAGAAAATTGATGACATCACGCCCAACTCGGACCCGGTAATGGTGATCGATGAAATTGAGAGCTGGGATGAAGATACCCTGCTGATCAGCCACCTGCCGTTTATTCCAAACCTGGTGAATATGCTCACCAGCCAGAACATTCTAACCTCCAGTATCAGCTTCGAGCCGGGAGCGATAATTGCGCTGGAACGAAATCCAGCCGGAATCTGGAAAATAACCTGGTCGACATCTCCCTCTGAACTCACGTAGAATCGTGCTAAACCTGAAACAGGAATTTCATCATGCTTAAACCTGTACTTACTGCTCTTACCTTTTTCACACTGGCTGCCTGCGCCTCCACCCCGCAGGAAATGCTGACACAGAATGCCGGTCCGCATGGACTGACCATTATCAATATTCCAGATGGAAAAAAGGCACATGCCTTTCGTATTGCCGAGAAGCATTGCGCCAAGTATGGCAAGGCCGCCCAGACTATTCGCATGACAAAGCAAAACTCAGATGCCGACCTGGTGGGAATGAGCACAATGAAATTTATCTGTGGCCAGCCCAGATAGTATCTACTGGCTTTAGAAAGCCTCGAGGAAAGCCTCGCGAAATAGCGAAAAATCTTTAGTAGATAGATGGTTGATACCGGCAGCGGCTTTACGCCCTCCCCCGGTCGCAAACTGTCGGCAAAGCACATCCGCGCCCGTTCTATTATTTAAAGGTGCCCTAACACTCACCAGGTAACCCCCTTCCCTTTCAGTTAACATGGCATGCGCCCGGTCCGGATATTGTTGTGCCAGCTGATTGGCAAAAACACCACTCACCCTCCTGGCCCATTTTTCATCGGGTAGAATATAGATGGCATGCGCATCATCCTCGTAGGATGCCTTAATGGCTTCGGCACTGGCGATATCTTTTTCATAGCCCTGCTGTAACCTGGCACAGGCAGGATCGTCACGGATAAAATCAAACGGGTCACTATAGGGTTTTATTGTTCGGTACAAATCATCGGGATGAAACAGCAGGTCATCCAGCGAGGCACCATAGCCATTATAATTAATCAGTGTCCCCAGATAACGCAATTGTTCAAGCTCTTGTTCCGACAACTGTAACGGTGCCGCAGCCTCGCGTGCTGCAGTATAAAGATTGTCACCAAAGGCACCGGTTACCGCCCAGGGTAAAAAGGCACCTTCAAGATATTGATTGACCAGCAGGCAGGTACAGATATTCGCCTCGGTATCGATAAAGCTTTGCAGTAAATTACTTTCTGGAATTTCACCGGCAAAATGATGATCAAAATAACGAACACTGACACCCTGCTGTAAAAGTCGCAGCAGATCATCACGGTTTTTATCCAGCGAAATATCCAGAACAGTGACTGCATCACCGGCTGCAGCCGTCACCTTTTTTAGCAGGTTGATATCCCGCTTCACGCCGGTAACCAGCACCGTCTCTTTTGGCTCGGCAAGTCGCAGCTGCTGCAGGGCGCAGATGCCATCGGCATCACCATTAAAAACATCAAAATTTTTCATCCAGTTATCTTATCTTTTTTACCCGGCATGTAAATAACCGATAACGAAATTCCTGTGCTACATCGCATTTTTTATTATTGTTAAATAATGTCACATTTTCTGGCAAAAACAGGGATTATTTCCTACTCTTTATAATAAACGCGGGCGACGGGTGTTAAACTATGCGTTCATCTTTTGCTACTTCACGAATTTTCAACGATCAGGATGGCTGGTATGTAATTATGCGCCAGTCGGATCAACCCTTGCTGGAAAACGGCGCCAAATACAAACAGGTTGGTAACCAGCACCTGATGGGACCTTTTGCCAGTAAAGCCAAGGTTGAAAACTGGCTAATGGGTTACCTTGCCATGCACGGTGAAAACCGCAGCAACGAAAACTTTATTCCGGACAAGATTGATACCTACCATTAATTCTCAGAGATCTCCGTATCTGATCCCTTTATCATCTCCGCTCCGCTTGAGTCGGCCTGTTTTTTTTCACTACAAAGGCGCAGAGGACACAAAGAAACACAAAATTATTTTGCGCCGGGTTAGAATTTATTCTGATGAAACAATCTGTCGGTTACGTCGTCTTACTCCTTGAACCGGACCTACGCAATAAATAACTTTGCGAACTCTGCGCCTTTGCGGTAAATTTTTTTATTAACTTTTTAGCATAAAAAAAGGCCGGTGATATCACCGGCCTTTTTCGTAGTGCTGAAAAATGCAGTTTTACTTTTCAGCTTCCTGACGTGCTTTTGCTTCCTTGATAACATCTTCGGCCACGTTCTTCGGACATGGCGCGTAATGCAGGAATTCCATTGAGAACTGACCACGACCCGAAGTCATGGTACGCAGGTCACCAATGTATCCAAACATTTCAGAAAGCGGACATTCTGCCTTGATACGAACACCCGTGGTGCCAGGCTCCTGGCCCTGAATCATGCCACGGCGACGGTTGAGGTCACCAATAACATCACCCACGTTATCTTCAGGTGTAAATACATCAACCTTCATAATCGGTTCCATCAGTTGTGGGCCTGCCTTAGGCATGGACTGACGGTAAGCCGCTTTCGCAGCCAGCTCGTAAGCAACGGCAGATGAATCCACAGGGTGGTATCCACCATCAACCAGGGTTACCTTGAAATCAAGACAGGGGTAGCCGGCGAGAACGCCTTTCTCGGCACTCATTTCAAAGCCTTTTTCTACCGCAGGCCAGAATTCACGCGGTACGTTACCACCGGTAACAACCGATTCAAACTCGTAACCGCTACCTGGTTCACCCGGCTCGATAACGTAATCGATTTTCGCAAACTGACCAGAACCACCGGTCTGCTTCTTGTGGGTGTAGCTGTCTTCAATACGCTGAGTAATGGTTTCACGGTAAGCCACCTGTGGTGCGCCCACTTCAACTTCTACACCGTGAGTACGCTTGAGGATATCAATCTTGATATCGAGGTGTAATTCACCCATACCCTTAAGAATAGTTTCACCACTGTCTTCATCGGTTTCTACACGGAAAGAAGG
>JALUTJ010000077.1 GCA_027057985.1 Chromatiales bacterium | reverse complement strand
AGATATTTTGATGTCAAAATCGGATCTAATTATATTTATATAATGAAAGATAAAAGCTCTCGCAGAAGGAATACAGTATATATTAAATAGTCAGTATCGTCAGGTATCATGTGTCATAGAATGAAAAAATCATACAGAGCAGGGTACCTGAAGATCTGCCGCATCAAGGGAGGTCTGGGTACGTATCCGGTATCTGTAGATGGTGATGATTTATCTTATACAGGAGATATCTATGGTGACTACGATACTATGGAAAAGCAGCAGTTTGACATGGTAATCTATGCTACTGCTGCCTGAAAAGCCTATCCCTTTTATGCATTGAGCCAGTGAAACAGGGTGTCAGAAATGGATGGATAGACCTGGTATGCTGGTAGAGCAGGCCGCGGAATCACTTTATATCTGGCGTGGAATAAAGCCGGAAACAGCACCGGTAATCAGTGAACTACGGCAGGAGATTACAGGGAGAAAATAAGAATAAAGTGATTGTTCTTAGTGAACTGATTGCATCTCAAGATTTACCCATTTATATTGCAAACAGATGAATTGATGCCTGAGAATTTTTGACAGTGATATAATAATTTTAAAAATATATATCGAAATTACGCCATATAAGAAACCTACCAACATTTTAGCGCTTTCGTCAATGTGCTTATACCATACATAAGCGAGTTGTATAGCTAAAGCAGAAAAGAAACTTATCAGCAATAACAGGATGATAATATATATACCATGTATACATAAGTAGATCATAGTAGGTGCAGATGCAGGCAAAGCTTCTATGATCCTGTTTAAAAGCAGTTTAGTATATCGTTTTTTAAGGACACCCCAGTCAATCCACCATGCCAGCGCTACTAACACATACAGGGTGGATGAGCTGAAACCAGATGAAGATTCCTTCCACCAGAAAAGCAATATAGCAAAGAAAATAAGAGACATCATAAACCGTTTTGCACCAATAGATGGTTGAGGCCATGGAATCTGATATTTGTCCGGATTAATAATATCAAGTATCGCCTCAATTCCTTCTCCCAGTAATCTATACAGTCGGGCCTGATGATGTTCCCAGTCAAATACAGTGTTCAGGCGGGCAAGCGTTTTAATGATACGACGATAGCGCCAGAAAGCTTTCGGTTTGAGTTTATCCTGATTGTCTACGAACCACTTCAGGCAGTATTCACTTATTTTAGTAAACCCATAGTATATGTTCATATTTTTATGAGAGATAATACTATCAATGTAGCTTTCGTCATAGTGATTTGTCGCCCATGCTGTTAGCAGGTCATTGATTTCCTGCTCGAGTGTATGTGTAGAATCGTCGTTTGAGTGGTCTGGTTGTGAAGATGACTCCTGGTAAACAAGATCATGATAGTGCAGCTCATGTTTGTTTAGAGGTGCAGTATGTTTTTTATTTTCTGCCTGCTTTTTAGAAGCCCGGGGATCTTTTATTGTCCAGGGATGGAATAAGTATTGTTGCGTGAAGTAAATGCGATTATTAAAGGATGATAGCTGCTTATGGTTATACTTGACGCTATTATTTGGTTCTGAATATGTATTTTGTCTGGGTGAGACTGGTCGGCCAGAATTACTGATATCAGACTGTCTGCGTTCAGACTTTCGATTAATGCGAAGCTTTTTCTTATTATTAGATGATATCGCTTTTCTGGCAATCTCATATGCCTGTCTGATTTCAATGAATTCTTCAGGGTGCTCATGGGGACGATACTGCTTTATCAGTGTGCTGTAGGCACGTTTTATTTCCTTTTCAGAGGCATCGGATCTAATGCCAAGAATTTCCCACCATTGCATTAAAACCATTCCTGATGCTCATAGTCATCCAGTGCCTGTTTAAAATCCTCAAAGTGCTTCTCTATTTTTTTGATATCCTGGGTCTGAAGCAGAATTTCAAACTCCTGAATAAAGTTGGCGAGTGCCTGCCGATTTTCACCAGTAGATTGCTCATATAGTCTTTCAGCACGAGATGATATTGCCCTGTATTTATCCATGTTACGCGGATGTATTTTAATATTATTGAGTTTTTCAAGAGCTGCCTCGATTTCCTCCTTGCTCATTTCTCCTGGAGTTTGTTCAATAACCAGTCGTTTTTCAGTTCCGGTTCCTGTGATGGCAATAACTTCAAGAATACCGCTTGCATCATAAGTAAAACGGACGTCAACAAAACGGTCGTCGCCCTTTTTTGGTATATTAAGTCTTAGCGTGCCAAGCTTGAGATTGTTTTCAACATAGCGACTTTCACCCTGATAGATATTCAGGTTTATAGCACTTTGTTTATCACTAATTGGATAGTAACGATTTTCACGGCTGATAGGGATTGTCTGATTACGTTCAATGATTGGGTCGAAGATATCCCGTTCAGAATTAGATTCATTGTAAACACCAACTCCCATTGAATAGGGCATAACATCTGTCATTACAACTTCACGGAGTGATTCATTTTGTGTCAGAAGGCCAGCGATAATGGCTGCGCCTTTGGCAACAACATGATCCGGGTTTTCAGATTGTCGCGGAAAGCGTTTAAACATTCTTGTGATAAATTCACGAAAGACAGGCATACGAGTAGAACCGCCAATCAGTACAATATCGTCAAGGTCATCGGGAATCAGGTCGGCATCCTGTAAAGTTGTGGTGATCGGAAAACGGAGTTTTTCAAGTAATGGCTGGCAAATTTCATCCATCAATTCATTAGTAATAGTTAGGGATTTGTCTTTCTCGATCTCGATAGAATGACTATTATTGTCAGATAGAGATTTTTTTGCTTGTTCTGCTAGCTGATAGATATATTCAGCAGTTAATTTTATATTGAATCTGGTTTTAGTCTCGTTATTAATCCATTCAGCAATAAGATGGGTAAAATCTTCACCACCAAGAAAATTATCACCTGCGCTGGCATGTACCTCGAATATTTCATTAAAATATTCCAGCAAGGTAATATCAAATGTTCCTCCTCCAAGGTCAAGAATCATATACTTTTTATCATCTTCAGTATCATTGAGACCATATACCATTGCACCCGCGGTAGGCTCATTGACAAGTTGAATAACATTGAGTCCAGCAAGCTGTGCAGCTGATCGGGTCGCACGACGCTGTATATCATTGAAATAAGCAGGAACACTGATAACTACATCGGTTACAGTTTCACCGAGAAAGTTTTCAGCATCCTGCTTCAATGATTTGAGTATCAGAGAGGATAGCTCTTCAGATCTAAGTCTGGGTTTACCAAGTTTCCATGTCTTGTTGGTGCCAATGAGTCTTTTGAAAGCGTGAGCAGTTTCTCCAGGATGTGAGATCAGCCTTTCACGAGCAGGTCGGCCAGTTAGCAGTTGTCCTTCCTTATCGACACTGACTACGGAGGGCGTAAGATAGTCACCATGCACATTGGGTATCAGTTCCGCTTTATTATCACGGTAAACGGCGATAAGTGAGTTTGTAGTTCCAAGGTCTATTCCAATTGCGGGCATAGCAAACTCCTGTCACAGATAAATATTGGTATGAATTTCTGTTTTCCATCCAGCCAGGATGGCAATTCCTGCAAATAAGAAATATAGCACAAGTACAGAATTGGACATTGTTAAAAAATTGTTATAAATTGCAGGCTGAAATATCCTAATTATTACATGTGCCCCTTATTGCCATTTTCAGATTGCGTACAGCCTCTTTCCCTTCTTTTGCATCAACAAGTTTCAGACCCGCACCACCAACGAATAAACCCATTTTGATATACTGACGGATAAAATACAACATGCCACTTTTTGTTTTCAGGTTTAGATCGTTAGGAGAAAATTCTGACTCTGTGGATATTTTATGATCTTTATTGCCTGCAACTTCCACATAGAAAAAGACATTCGGGGCAGTTTCGCCAATACATTTGCCATCAATCCATACGTCTTTTTTCAATGCACTGCCGAAGCTACTGTCACGAAAAATATATAAACCAGCGCTACCCCTGGAAGGAGGATTGAATTTATGTGCTTTAGCGGTTTTTTCTGCACTTTCCATTGGTACAGAAGCGCAGCCAGTAAAAAATACAGTTATGAATATAAAAAGAATGATTTTTTTCATTACCTGATCCCTCTTATACCTTTTTAATTGTATTATCTTAGTTGTTATCACATTTTTTGATATGCCACATACTTATCTAATAACTGATAAATCATGTTTTGATATTGCATGTGATGTTTTTTGATTGTTTCTTTGAAGTAAGCCACGCATTCAGAGCTGAGAGCAATAAATGGTAAATGCACCAAAGTAGGATGAATTCTGCCGTTGGGAAAGCCAATCCAGTAATGGAGAGCTCCTGGTATCATTGAGGTTGCCGCAGCCCCAATGAAAAGTGCCACGCTTAAGCGTTTCCAATTAATTACTTTTGACTTTTTAATAAGCGCTAACATTTACAGAATGGGGAAGACGTAAGGAGCAGCGTCCGAGTGAGTGAGAATGAACGAATTGATGTGCTTGTTAGGATGATTGAATACATTTTTTCGACAAATACAAAAGATGTACTAAAGCAATAATAGGGCCAACAAATATCAAAAGTTTGATGTCAACCTTTTCCATTTGGGTTAGCGCTATGACTGAAGCAGCAATACCGCATAGTAGGCCAAACCATTGTACAGGCTGGCCCGGCCAGTTTTTTCTACGAAGTACATGTAGAGCTAGATTGGCAATTGAAATAAAGCCCCATGTGCCAAAAATGATCAATAATCCCCCGATTTGCCATGATGCTCTTCCGGAGAGATAACCTATTATAAAAGCTGGCGAGTACAACAGCCCTGGCAAAAGAAAAGCGAGTGCAGGACCGCATAGAATTAGGAGTTCTATTGCTAATATGGTGCGTTTCAATATTTGATCCTTTCGTAATAGTAAAACGATTTATTAGACATTTTTTAAACGCCTCTAACTACTTGAATGGAATATCACAAGATATATTGCCAATAAAACAGAAGGTAGTACAACTTGCAATTTGAAAAGTGCACCAACAAGAAGAACAGGAGTAGCAATAACTGGATCTTCAGCAGGAAATAAAGGAAATGTTATAGAAATTAAACCTGTCAGTGTTCCTGCTATTGCAATATTTTTTCCAAGACGAATATCTTTGATCCAGTTTACAGACATTGTTATATGAAAGCCCCAGGCAGAGAGCCAGATAAGAACAAGTAGATCGTGTAAAGATACGATACTTTTAAGTTCTTCAATAGCTATAGTGATAGAACCAAATAGTCCATAAAATGATAATAAATAACATAGTAGAACAATAATTATTCGTTTCTTCATTTTAGTGCCTAACGCCTTACTCAGCGGCAATTCAAAGTAGCTCATTTTTGCATAAGCAAAACAAGTATCGCTTTGAATTGTACGCTGAAGTTAATTGTTATACCTTTAGTCCAATGCCCCTTCAGGTATACCCTGAAAAGCAGGGATTCCCTCATAAGGTTCATGCCACGACGCTTTTGATTCAATATTTGCATGTGCGCCAGGACAAAAATTAACGGGTGTATCTACCGTTGAAAGGGCTATGGCTAAATACATAGATTTATCAGGTGCATAATTCATTAACCGTGTGCCGCATACAGAGCAAAAGGCCCTGAAACCACCTAAATCGTTTTTATGCTCTTTTAATATCTCTTTTCCCTTTTTGATATTTAATGTATCGCCTTTAGCAAGTGTAAGCGTTACAAATGCCGCCCCGTGTGCTTTTCTGCAAAAGGAACAATGGCAATTAAAGGTCTTTTCTGGAATAAGCTCTACTTGATATTCAATCTGCCCGCACAGACAGCTACCTTGTGCCACCATATTTTTCTCCTTTAGTTATAATGATGTTCCCCATAAAAATTGACACATTACGCATGTATTTTGGCATATTCTACAGGGCTTATATAGCCCAGGCTCGAATGTAGCAGGACTTTACCAAGCATCACGGGTTTTACTGATATCTTCACCAATAATTCGGCGCGTTGCTAAATCCATTATAGTCGAAAAATACACATATTCACCCTGGTGCTTTGTGTATGTGAAATCAGCCACCCAGACTTGATGTGGCCGGGGATTTCTGATGTCAGCGAGGTGATTCGGACAGGCAATTTTTGACCCTTTTTGCCATTGTCGAGGCTTATGGCGTCGGTCCATCTTTGCCCGAATACCTTCAGCCTGCAACAGGCG
>JALUTJ010000076.1 GCA_027057985.1 Chromatiales bacterium | reverse complement strand
TACGACGGTTACCGAGGTGGTCGATATCATCGACTTCACCACGACCATCACGAATGTCGATCAGGGTCTTGATAACAGCAATGATATCGTCATTGGAGAGCGTACCCTCGCCTTCGATTTCGCTGCGGCCAACGCGGTGATTAAACTTCATGCGACCAACGGCAGACAGATCATAACGATCACTGCTGAAGAACAGGTTCTTGAACAGGTTTTCTGCAGCATCCTTGGTTGGCGGCTCGCCAGGACGCATCATGCGGTAAATTTCAATCTGGGCTTCGAGCTGGGTGGTGCTTGGGTCGATGGCCAGGGTATTGGAAATATACGGCCCATGATCGAGGTCATTGGTAAAGATGGTATCGAACTCGGTGATACCGGCTTCGTTCAACTGCTCAAGCAATTCAGGAGTGATTTCCTGGTTGGCAGAGGCAACGATTTCACCGGTTTCGGTATTAATAATGTCATGCGCCAGTACTTTCTCAAAAAGATAGTCTTCCGGCACGTTAAGTGCAGTAACATCAGCCTTGTCCAGTTCACGGATATGGCGAGCAGTGATTCGACGACCTTCTTCGACCAGAACCTTGTTCTTAATCTTGATATCAAAGGTGGCAGCTTCACCCCGCAGGCGCTCCGGAACCAGATCCATGTCATAACCTTCTTTGGCTTTCTTGAAATGGGTCTTTTCGAAGAACATGTCGAGCATTTCTTCGTTGTTATAGCCAAGGGCGCGTAACAGGATGGTAACTGGAATCTTGCGACGACGGTCGATACGGGTGAACAGGGCATCCTTCGGATCGAACTCAAAGTCCAGCCATGAACCACGGTATGGAATAACACGGGCATTGAATAACAGCTTACCGGATGAATGGGTTTTGCCCTTGTCGTGGTCGAAGAAAACACCTGGAGAACGATGTAACTGGGAAACGATAACACGCTCGGTGCCATTGATAACGAAAGTACCGTTGTCGGTCATGAGCGGAATCTCACCCATATAGACTTCCTGTTCGCGGATGTCTTTAACCGTTGGTGTCTTTACTTCCTTATCATATATAACCAGGCGAACTTTAACGCGCAGAGGTGCAGAATAAGTTACACCGCGTAACTGGCACTCTTTAACATCAAAAACAGGTGTACCGAGTTGATAACCGACATATTCAAGTACCGCACTGCCAGAGTAACTGACTATCGGGAATACGGATTTGAATGCAGCATGCAAGCCCTGGTCCTTGAGCTGATCTTCAGGCACATCCTGCTGTAAAAAACTACGGTAAGATTCAATTTGTGTTGCTAATAAATAAGGGATTTCCAAAACTTCGGCGCGTTTACCAAAATATTTACGAATCCGTTGCTTTTCTGTAAATGAGTAAGCCATCAGACACCTTGCTTTTCGCAGTTAGCCTAAAAAAAATTCCACCCGGTTCCCGAAAATATATTTTGTCGGGAAGACACAACAGGCCGGTAATCAATCGACTACCAGCCTATCGTGAAAAATCAGTTCTGGTTACTGCAAATTAACACGCAGCCTGCCTTGCCGTGATACACGGCAGAACAGGCTGGCGTAATATGCAGACCAGATTGCAATTATTTGAGCTCGACAGTTGCGCCAGCTTCTTCCAATTGCTTTTGCATATCTTCAGCTTCAGCTTTAGATACACCTTCTTTAACAGTTGCAGGTGCACCTTCAACCATTTCCTTGGCTTCTTTCAGGCCGAGACCTGTGATGCCACGAACGGCCTTGATAACACCAACTTTCTTGTCGCCGAAGCCAGTCAGAACAACGTCAAATTCGTCTTTCTCAGCAGCAGCTTCACCACCAGCGGCAGCAGCAGCTGGAGCA
>JALUTJ010000075.1 GCA_027057985.1 Chromatiales bacterium | reverse complement strand
CTTAAGGCAAGATACAGTTTATGACTACCTTGATATCGTATTTATGGATGCGACTCATGGTGTGGTTGTTGGTGGGCTTGATGATGAACCCTACTCTCCTATCGTTCTTTATACCAACGATGCAGGGCAAACCTGGATAGAGGTAACTCCCAACTTTGGATATACTCTTCGTGCTGTGACATCTGTCGGAAATAAACTCTGGGCAGTCGGAAAATTTGGAACAATTATTTACTCTCAAGACGGTGGACTCACTTGGGAACTGCAAAATACACCTACACAGGTCACTCTGTTTGATGTTGAGTTCTCAGATGAATCGCATGGTGTTGCAGTTGGTGATTCATCGGTCGTTCTCTACACTAACGACGGCGGAAATACTTGGCAAAGAAGGACTGTACAGGTTACAGAAGAAGAAAACTCAATCGATTGGCAATCAATGCAAAAGACTCTCCTCATCCTACGAAAAAATACAGCGCAGATGGTTAATGAACTTGAGGGTGAGTGGATAGTTTACTCCACTACAGGCAAGAGGCACGGCCATCCTGCTCAGCGTTTTTTCCGCGCTCAGTGGCAGTATTATTTATGGCCTGCATGGTGAGGTTGATTTTGAAATCGTTATCTGGGTTGCTATCCCCTCTTTTATTATTACACCTGTTGCAGCTGCCTGGTCAGAAAAATTCTCAGCACAGCTTCTTAAACGTATTTTTGGCATCGTTATAATGCTGGGTGGACTACTGGTTATTTTCCGTCACCAGCTTCCCGCTCACTGGATTATTAGTTCTGAAGGTTTATATATTTACCTGGTTCTGGTTGGCATTATCGAGGGACTGGTGGCCGGCGTGGTGGGGATCAGTGGTGGCCCGGTACTGGCACCGTTGTTTTGTTGTTGGACTGGGTATCTCCCAGCACCTTGCCCAGGGCTGCTCTCTTGCAGCACGTTTACCCGCAACTCTCAGTGGCAGCTGGGAAAACTGGAAACTGGGTAATATCATCAAGCCATTAGTGATACCGCTCGTTATCGGTGCCCTGCTGGGAACCCTTGTCGGCGGTCATATCGCGCTTTCGATTCACGAAGCAAATTTACGTATCATTTTTGGTGTGATTCTTATCCTGCTGGGTATTCACTACCTTTTTAATCATACTCCGAATAAAGAAACAGATATTTAAACCTTAAGCCGTGAAAAGAGCTCATTGCTATTAATAGTATACTTGCTGTTTTCTGTTACTGGTTGTTTTGCCGGTGAAAGAGCCGGGTAAAAAGACTGCCGTTCACTAAACTGCCGGGTCATTTCTTTTGCCTGTAAATCCTGATAAAACAGCCCAGTTGGAATCCGATCATTCCACTCCCTGGCTTTCATCATACACTGGGCAAATTTTTCATCCCGGGTATGATTATCTGCATCAGCCTGAATGACTGCATCATAGTCTTCTTGTTGCAGTGAATACAGGCGCGGATAATCCCTGATACCATTTTCTTCATACCATTTTTTATCATGCAGGTTATTATAAACCGGACAGGGTTGTAGAATTTCAAGAAAAGCACTGCCTCTGTGAGTAATGGCACTTTGTATTAACGAACTGAGTTGATGAATATCATAGGCATAACCGCGTGCAATCCAGGTAAAGCCTGAGGTAAGAGCAAGCATAACGGGATTCAGATCGGTTTGTATGCCCGGCTCTGGCATTGCCCTGGTCTGTTCACCCTGCCTCAGAGTAGGTGATGCCTGGCCCTTGGTTAGGCCATAGACCCCATTATTGTATAGCAGATAAGTAATATCCAGATTGCGCCGGCCGGCATTGGCAAAATGTCCGGCACCAATCCCCAGCCCATCACCATCTC
>JALUTJ010000074.1 GCA_027057985.1 Chromatiales bacterium | reverse complement strand
TGAAGGAGCTGGCAACATCACGCAGGCGAATACGAAAAACATCTTCAAACAGGTGAGCATATTCGCGGTGACAGGCTGCAAGGTTATAGTTGGGAATACTGGCCGAGAGGTGATGAATATGATGATAAGCAATATCAGCACCGAACCAGTTGATAATTTTTGGGAAGGTCAGAAAGCTGGTGCCGCTTAAGGCCGCCTGGTAATAATCCCAGTGCGCGGTATCGCTGGCATAGGAGCCTTTAAAATTATGCTGAATAATAAAAATAATCAGACCAATGGCGCCGCCAAGTGAGAGGCTGATTATATAAATGGTAAAAAAGGCCATGGCACCAAAGTACTGGCTGGCAAAGTACCAGATAGTGAGCAGAACGATATTATTCAGACTCATGTGCAGGTATTCTTTTTTATCTTTCCAGTAAGGTGTTTCGATTTCTGTAGCCAGCTCAGTGAAAGTTTTACCCGGCTGTTGTTTACGGGCATGATATAACTTCAGTACATACTGCAGGCTTCCCTTGATCCAGTTAAAACGTGGATGAAAAATAAAATACATAAAAGCACCGATGGGCGCCATAATGATTCTCCGCGCACGGATATAGGCATTTTGTTTTTTGCGCGGCAGGGTTTTAAATTCCTCTACCGTCATCACGTTTAGCGGGCCACGGTATTTTTCCCAGTTACCGTTGGTGGAATGATGAAAATTATGGTGTTGCGACCAGACATACTGTGGCATACCAACAAAGACACCGGTAAAGAAGCCACACAGGGTATTGAAGATCTGGGTTTTAAACAGGCTGCGATGCCCACAGTCATGCATCAGCATAAAAATGCGAACAATAAACAGGGAAAGTAGCAGGGTATAAATAAGACTTAAAAAATATGAATGTTGCTGCAGGCTGGTAATGGCCAGATAGAACAGGGCAAAGTAAGGAACCAGGGTATTAATGTTCTGCCACAGTCCTTTAAGATCACTGCGCTGGTTATATTTTTTTATCAGTTCCGGGGCAATTTTTTTAAGTTCAGCAGAAGTGGTCATAATGGTACTTTCGGTAACAAATCAGAAAATATGTCAGCATTATAAACTATTTTATCTATGTTGTTACGGTCGATTTGCCGGATCAGTGGGAATGACTTTTATAAAATCCTGCAGCATGGCTGGCTTTTTCCATGCCAGAAGGGATATGCAGCGGCTTGCAGGTCCCTGGTGTAAGCTGTTGCTGAGATAGTTCCTGACGCCAGTTCCACAGTGATCGTGCAATTCGGCCAAACATAAAGTTTGCCAGTGGCCGAAGTAACTTAAAATTAACCATAAAACCAAACAGGCGCAGTCCCATCCAGACAAAGAAACGAACGATACGATCATAGAAACTCAGCTTAAGGCCAAGTGCTTGCCAGGTTGGTTTTGTTACCAGTATAGTCGTGATTAATTTTCCCAGTCGGCGTACATGCAACAGCCGGGCAAACGGGGTAAGTCGAACTGCATTAATGACAAAGGCTTCGAGCAGAGCCTGCTGTAACAATATACCGTCTTCGGTTTTTCCACGACGACGTACCAGGATCTGGTGAAAGATAACTTCGACCTGCTTATAATCTGTATTAGCCTGTAGCAGGATTTCATCGACACCAAGCAGGTAACCAGCCACGTTCCAGGCATGAAGATAGGCCTGTTGTTGTCGATGATTGAGTTTAACGCCAATCATGCCGAGTCCATGCAGAATCAGGTAGGAAAATGTTAGCAGGATAATGCCCAGCGCTTCCTGGTTGATGGGTATTCCGTCTTTTTGTGGTTGCCAGCGTTCGGGTTGCTTATCACCGTACCAGTGACATTGTTGCTGTAATTCA
>JALUTJ010000073.1 GCA_027057985.1 Chromatiales bacterium | reverse complement strand
ACTGAAAATAGCTGACAGGGTCAGTAAAATGGCAATGATATTAAGAATATCCATTGCATAAAGATACCCTAAAACAGGGGACGGCAACAGGGCTGGCTGGCCACCTATTCACCCCTAAAACAAATTTCTCACACCTACGTCATTGACGATTTTAAAGAAATTATCCCTCACTTCCACCTTGTCCCATTACTGATTATGTAACCCTTCCACTGGTTCCGGGCCAAGGCCGGCTTTGCGGTTGTCTACATCGTTCTCAGTTCCTCAACAGCGCCCTTGTCTCCCGCTCGGCCTCTTCCGGGCTGGTCCAGGTGTCGGGGCGGATGCCTTCAAAGATCAGGTTGGCGACCGTCTTGCACAGGTACTTGCCGTTGGGGAGGTCGTCGATAGAACTCTCAAAAATAACATAAACGTCATTGAAGTGTGGGTAGTCGGGTAGGGAACTCATTAGGGGTGGCTCGATTTTACCTTCGGCCAGCAGGGTTTTAAGCTGTTCCAGCTCCGGGATCATGCCCTGTTCGTGTTCACTCAGTGGTCTGTTGGCTTGTTTTAGCAGGTTGATAAGGGCGTCGATCATGTTTATTGTGGCGGGGTAATATGGAGGTTTAAGGAGCTGTTTATTTTTAACCAGTTTAAGCAACCTATACAGGTAGATTCCGATCTCCTTTCTATAATTTTCCTCTGAACTGGCCAGATGATGTAAAAGTTGCTCGGCAGCCACATATTTCAGGGTTTGTATGTATTCTTTGGTGGGCAAAGGTAATGTTTTCGCATTAACCTGTTCCTTCAACCAGCGGCACTGGTAAATCATACGTCCTTCGGGCGTCTCGTTTTCCGCTTCGAATGGTTTGAGTAGCTCCAGAATAATGTCGCAGTTTGCTGTGATGTCCTGGTAGATTTCTTCTTTCTTGTTCACTAGGGTGTTCCTGTTAGACGGGTTACGGCACTGGTTTTGGCGGGATCCGGGGTGATTTGTTTGCCCCCACCGGGCATGATTTTACCCAACATCCCGGTCGAATAATCGCCCCGACTATAGGCAATCTGTTCACGGGCGATCCCGACGGTGGATTCAATGGCTTTTTGTGGCGCCGTGACTTCGGCCATATCAACAACATCCGCACGGTTCATACAGGGTAAGGCCAGATAATTTTTTACGCCTTCCCTGTCCCAGTTGCCATTTTTATAATATCTGGATTTGACATCCTTGTACCCCGCTTCGTCCAGCCAGTACATGGAATCCTGCTTTTTGGCACCATATTTATTGGCTGAGCTGTCAAAACCATAAAGTTTATCACCAGGTTTGAGTTCTTTGGTGGAAAAATTATCACCCGACTCAAGCATCTGTGCTATCTGTTCTTCATTTCTGCCCTGTTTTTTAAGTGCTCGTACAGCAGTTTTCTCATCCTCCGCCAGATTATCCATATCCACCTCTTTGGCGGTTTTAAAGGAATTATCCTTGACCTCCACCTTGTCCCATTCCTGGTTGTGCAAGCCGTCCATGGGCCCCGGGCCAAGGCCGGCCCTGCGATTGCCCACGTCGTTTTCTGTGACGTCGACGATCTCTTCGACTTTGGCGGGTTTGGCAACAGGCTGCCGGGTGATCACCATTTTACCTTCCATGATCTGTTCGGCAAGTTTTTCGATCAGTCTGTCCCTGTCCCAGGCATCGGGCCAGGTCCTTCGGTCGCCTTCCCGTATCAGGAGGCCAAGGTGGGTTTCGTCTAGCTCGAACGGCTGGAGAAAGGCCCGGGCTTCATCTATGCTGTTGAAGCCTTTTACGGACGGTTTTTCCAGCAGTACAACACTGGCGTGGCGTATCTGGTAAATGACATCGTCCTGCTTTAAGGTT
>JALUTJ010000072.1 GCA_027057985.1 Chromatiales bacterium | reverse complement strand
GGTGTGCTGCTGGCCATGGCGCTGTTCAATCGCAAGTACAAAAAAGGTTTCTTCAATATCACCGATTTTGTCGCACCACTGGTACCACTGGGGCTCGGTTTTGGCCGCCTCGGCAACTTTATCAATGGTGAACTGTGGGGTAAGCCCACCGATCTGCCCTGGGGCATGATATTTCCCGCGGCTGGCAGTGTGCCACGGCATCCCAATCCACTCTACGAGGCCTTTCTCGAAGGGCTGGTCCTGTTCATCATCCTGTGGTGGTTTAGTGGCAAACCACGTCCCCGCATGGCTATCTCTGGCGTCTTCAGTCTCGGTTACGGGATTTTCCGTTTTCTGATCGAATTTGTACGAGTACCCGATGCCCAGCTTGGTTATCTCGCCTGGGGCTGGCTCACCATGGGGCAGGTACTGAGCCTGCCGCTGATTCTTCTTGGCCTCTGGCTGCTATACAAAAGCCGGGAACAGGCGGCGGAAAAATCCTGACAGCTCAGGCATATCCCCCTATAATACGAGCTTGAATATCGCGACAAACAGGGGGCATTTGTGAAGCAGTATCTCGATTTAATGCGGCATGTCAGGGACAACGGCGTAGAAAAAGAAGACCGCACCGGTACCGGAACCCGCAGTGTTTTCGGTTATCAAATGCGCTTTAATCTTGCCGATGGTTTCCCGGTGGTGACTACCAAGAAGCTGCACCTGCGTTCCATTATCCATGAGTTGTTGTGGTTCCTTAAGGGCGACACTAATATTCGTTACCTCAAAGAAAACAATGTCCGTATCTGGGATGAGTGGGCCGATGCGGATGGCAACCTTGGCCCGGTTTACGGTGCCCAGTGGCGTTCCTGGCCTACGGCAGATGGCAGTCATATCGATCAGATCAGCCAGGTCATCGAGCAGATAAAAAACAACCCGGATTCCCGTCGCCTGATTGTCAGTGCCTGGAACGTGGGTGAAATAGAAAACATGGCATTGCCGCCCTGCCATGCTTTCTTCCAGTTTTATGTTGCCAATGGCAAGCTCTCCTGCCAGCTTTATCAGCGCAGTGCCGATATCTTTCTTGGGGTACCCTTTAATATTGCTTCCTATGCGCTGTTGACCATGATGATTGCCCAGGTCTGTGATCTTGAAGTGGGGGACTTTGTGCATACACTCGGTGATGCACATCTTTACAGTAACCACCTTGAGCAGGCCGACCTGCAGCTGAGCCGCGAGCCCTATCCTCTGCCGAGGATGAAACTGAACCCGGCAATTAAAGATATTTTTGATTTTACCTTTGATGACTTTGAACTGGTGGGTTACCAGGCACATGAACATATCAAGGGCGTGGTTGCGGTATAACAATGAAAATATCCATGATTGCCGCCATGACCCCGGCAAGGGTTATTGGCATTGAAAACAGCCTGCCCTGGAAACTGCCTAATGATATGAAATGGTTTCGTCAGCATACGCTAGGTAAGCCCATTATCATGGGGCGTAAAACCTTTGAATCATTTGGTGCCCGACCGCTACCAGATAGAACCAATATCGTTATCAGTCGTGACAGGCATTACCAGGCCGGTGATGCGATTGTTGTCAACAGTATCGATGAAGCCCTAAAGGCAGCCGGTGATGTGGATGAAGTAATGATTATCGGTGGCGCTTCTTTTTATGAACAAATGCTGCCACGGGCGCAACGGCTTTACCTGACGCTTGTTGATGCCGATATCGAGGGCGATGCCTGGTTCCCCGAGTATAATGCAGATGAATGGCAGCAAGTGGAGAAACAGCCCCATCCTGCCGATGAAAAAAATAACTACCCGCATACCTTTTATATCCTGGATAGAAAATAAATGTTTCGTTTGTTGCTGCTGTTA
>JALUTJ010000071.1 GCA_027057985.1 Chromatiales bacterium | reverse complement strand
AGGCCACGACGTGTGTGTGTTCATCCAGCCCCAGGCTGGTAAAGACGTGGTTCAGCTGCTCCTCGGACGGTAACAGGCCCATACGTGGGTGCTCAACCCGCACAATCCACTCATAGGGCAGGAAAACTGCCCCCGGGATATGAAACTGGACATAGGTTGACGGGCTACCCATGTCAACGATCAGCACCTGCTCATTATCCAGCTGCTGCTTGAGTGCGTCGGGTTCAATAATCAGGGGCATGTTCGTGGGCATATTTACTCCATGGTAACAGGACATCAGTATATACTAGAGATCACTTTAAAAAGAGTTCAGGCGAAAAGCAAATCCGGTTTCAGGTGGATATTTGATGCCAGGCTGCTATTCCCGAGTAAAGTGCTAGGTGATAGAATACGAGCTTTTATTTCACAATATTTTTCAGGTTTAAGGGTTAATTATGACAATTTCATCTTTCCAGCCACCAAAACGTACCCTGATGGGTCCCGGTCCTTCCGACGTTAGCGAGCGTGTATTACAGGCACTGGCACGTCCTACCATCGGCCATCTTGATCCCGCTTTCGTCGGCATGATGGATGAAATGAAAACCCTGCTGCAATATGCCTTTAAAACAGAAAATGAGCTGACCTTCCCGGTATCGGCCCCGGGTTCTGCCGGTATGGAAAGCTGTTTCGTCAACCTGGTGGAGCCGGGTGACAAGGTCATTGTGTGTCAGAACGGCGTCTTTGGCGGCCGCATGAAAGAAAATGTAGAACGTGTTGGTGCCACACCGGTAATGGTTGAAGACGAGTGGGGCAGTGTTGTTGATCCGCAGAAACTCGAAGATGCCCTTAAGGCCAACCCCGATGCAAAATTTGTTGCCTTTGTACATGCTGAAACCTCAACCGGTGCCATGTCCGATGCAGAAACACTGACAAAACTGGCTCATGATCATGACTGCCTGGTGATTGTCGATGCCGTGACTTCGCTCGGTGGTTCACCGTTAAAAGTAGACGAGTGGGGTATTGATGCTATTTACTCCGGCACCCAGAAATGTCTTTCAGCGCCTCCGGGACTGTCCCCGGTCAGCTTTAATGAGCGTGCGGCAGATATCATTAAAAACCGTAAAACCAAAGTACAGAGCTGGTTCCTGGATCTGAGCCTGGTCATGGGTTACTGGGGTGGCGGTGCCAAGCGTGCCTATCACCATACTGCACCGGTCAATAATCTTTATGGTTTGCATGAAGCACTGGTGATTTTACAGGAAGAAGGCCTGGAAAATTCCTGGCAACGTCACAGCCAGATGCATGAAAAGCTGAAGAAAGGTCTGGAAGAAATGGGCATGGGCTTCGTGGTTAAGGAAGGTGATCGCCTGCCACAGCTCAACGCGGTTTATATCCCGGACGGTGTGGACGATGCCGAAGTGCGTGGCAAGCTGCTGAATGACTATAACCTGGAGATTGGTGCCGGTCTTGGTGCCCTCGCCGGTAAAGTCTGGCGTATTGGCTTGATGGGCCATGCAGCCAGTGAAAAGAATGTGGATTATTGTCTCAATGCACTCAGGGAAGTGCTGGGAAAGTAAGTTTCCCTGTTTAAAATAAAAAGCCAGCGTAATGCTGGCTTTTTTATATCCTGTTATTTATTCATATGCTCAGCCAGGTAGAGCCAGGTTTCGATAACGCTGTCGGGGTTAAGGGAAACACTGTTAATGCCCTGTTCCATCAGCCAGAAAGCAAAATCGGGATGATCGGACGGGCCCTGGCCGCAGATACCGATATACTTGTTGTTCATTTTGCAGGCATTGATGGCCATACTGAGCAGACTTTTCACGGCTTCATTGCGTTCATCGAAGCGATCTGCCACCAGGCCGGAATCACGATCC
>JALUTJ010000070.1 GCA_027057985.1 Chromatiales bacterium | reverse complement strand
TTCACCACGCTATCGGTGTAATCTGGTGCCTGCGGATCAGGCATGTTATCCGGCACATACAGCACCGCCTGCCGTTTATATTCGAAGGGGCTGTCCCAGATTGCGGTATTATTAGTCTCGATACCCAGCCGGCGTTTAAAATGCTCAAAACTGTTCGCCACGGTCAGGGTGGCCGAGGTAAATATCCAGGAGACATTCATGGACTGCATCCGGGCGAGAAATATCTCGCTGATATCAAACGGGGTGATATGGATGGTAAAACTGCGCTGATGGGTTTCAAACCAGTGTACATGATCCTGGGGAACCTCAGTAGTTAGGCGGGTAAAGCGATCTCCAAGTTCAACGCAGCGCTCATAGCAACTCTGTAATCCCTTGCTACGTTCTGCCAGTGGCTTAAGCTGCATTTCCAGCGCCTCAAGCTGATCTTTCACAAGCGCAATGGCTTCCTCTATGCCCGCATCATTTTCAACCTGCTGCCATTCGGCACGGCGCAACTCGGTGCCAAAGGCCAGGCGGCAATCCCGCACCCGCTTCTGTAACAACGATGCAATGCGAATAAACTCGGGGTTCTCGTTAACCTCGGCCAGGTATTCAGTTTCACTATCGCGCGCCAGCTCCAGTAACTGGTTAGCGGTTACGGCTTCTCCAAAGAAGGAGGAAGCCACCTCCGCCAGCTGATGAGCCTCATCGATAATAATGGCATCGGCTTCGGGCAATAACTCGGCAAAGCCATCTTCACGTAACATCATATCGGCAAACAGCAGGTGATGATTGATAACAACGATGTCGGCGGCCTGTGCCTGGCGCCGGACCTCCATCAGGTAACAGTCATCAAAATAGTCACAATCAGAACCAAGACAATTATCCGGTGTAGAGGTAACGCTGGACCAGATCATGTCCGACTCGGAAATAGAGGACATTTCGGCGATATCGCCACTGCGCGTAGTGCTCGCCCATTTGCGGATATCGACAATACTGCTGGCCATTTCAGGCGTGGCAAAACGGCCTTCCCTTTCGGCCAGTTCGAGTCGGTGCAGGCAGAGATAATTAGCCCGGCCTTTTAACAGGGCGACATTTGCCGGCACACCCAGCGCCTTGCTGATAATGGGCAGATCTTTGTGGAAAAGCTGGTCCTGCAGGTTTTTTGTGCCGGTGGAAACCAGCACCTTGCACTGGCTCATCAGGGCAGGAACAAGATAGGCAAAGGTTTTACCCGTGCCCGTACCGGCCTCGGCGATCAGGTGTTTACCCTCAGCAATAGCTTCAGCCACCTGCTCTGCCATTTCCTGTTGCTGCGGGCGTGCAGCAAAACCTTTTACCTGCCTGGCAACCGGTCCCTGTTCACTGAGGAGAAAAGTAATATCAGAATCGTGCAAGAAAAACCCGTTTTATATTTATTTTTCAGAACTGGCTTTGCTGGTTGTCCCAGACTTCATCATCAACCCGTCCCTGCTCCCTGTTCCAGACTTCGCGGCCAATACGTTTGAACTTTGCCACCGACATGGCTCCCCGTTTTTGCCGCTTTCCCTGGTTCTGTTCGATATCTTCGAGAATCTCCTCGCGCGAGGCCTCGAAGATCTGCGTAGTTTCAAAATCCTCGTTCATCAGTACCAGCAAAATCGCGTCCCAGTCCTGTTCAATCTTTATCTGGCCAATACGCTGGCCACCTTTTTTCTCATCGAAAATGGCCCGCCCTTTCACCTGGTAACGACGATTTTCCCGCTCAGTGCTAATACCAACCGCATCATATCCCAGCGCAGTTTCAGCCGGTTCCAGCTCCAGCAGGGTACAGGCATCATGGGTCGCAATTTCAGCACTAATGCCAAGTGGCTTACCCGTCGTTCGCCGGTACTCAGCCGCGATACGGCGTGCTTCTGAGATTAATTTATCGACTGAATATAGTGACACGTTATTATCCTGTTACCTGTTTCATGGCTAAATTCCAAATACTTATATTGAGGTAATTCAGCCATTGCCGATCAAGACACGCCGTAAATACTTTCTTTGTTACGCCTCCAGCTCCACAAAGAACGTCCAGATCGCACCTCCCTGTGCTCCCGTTCGTTTCGTTAGTAACAAAACTCACCCCTGTAGGCTCGGGGGCCGCCTTGACCGCCAGGGATGGCGGAAATGTAACAGGATTGTCTGGAACAATCCTTGCCCGTGCGGCCCACGGTCCTGATCGACAATAGGCTTCTACCTCACCTATACATTTCCTTACCCCTAAGTGTACCGGTATTTGGAATGCTTATTTAGTTTATCGAATTAGCGTCCGCAGAGGAAATCTCTGTAAATTGCTGTTTAATTGAGCAGGTCACTGGCTTTTTGCTGCGCTTGCCGGGCCTTGCGTAGCTTGCTCATTTGTTGATAGGCATGGGCAGCAACTCGCCAGCAATCAGCCTGCAAGCGATTTCGTTCACGACTACGAGGATTTGTAGAGGAAAGCGCCAGAGCTTTTTTTGCCAGGTTCAGGGCATCATTGGGCTTGTTCACATAAAGTCGCAGTTTTGCCATGTAGAGCCATAATGCCGGGTTTCGGGGTTCAATCTGTAGCGCCCGTTCCAGGTAGGTTTCGGCGGTACTAAAATGACTACGGGTACTGGCCTGCCTTGCCTTTGCCAGTAATGCAATGACGGCTTTGGTGGTTTTTGGTCCTGGTCGCACTTCTCCGCTACCTGAACTCCAGCCAGGCTGTTTCTCGGGTGCCACCTGGCAGGCTGCCATACTAAGCAGTAGCAGGGTTAAAGTGAATTTTCTGGCAGAAATGGTGACTAACGAATGTAACTTTATCATAACATCAGGATATTTTTAAAAAAGAAGCCTATCTTACCATTCTCTGACACAGATACATCAGTAGATTTTCAGAATATGGTATATTTGGTGTAACATTTCTAACCGGAGCAAGTTGATGAGTAATGAACAAAAATACGGCAAATCAAATATTATTGCTATTGTCACATTATTGATTGCCATTATTGTGGGTATTATTTTCACTTTAGACCTTACCAGTGAAAATGCAGTTGCCGCTGACATTGTTGTCTATAAAAGCCCGACCTGTGGATGCTGTAAAAAATGGGTTTCTTACCTGGAAAAAGAAGGCTTTAGCGTTGAAGCCCATAATGTTCGTGACATGACAAAGGTTAAAAAAGAATTTCAGGTTCATCCACGTTACCAGTCCTGTCACACCGCAAAGGTTGGTAAGTATTTTATCGAAGGTCATGTTTCCGCTTCGGATATTCGTCGCCTGATGAAAGAACAACCGGACATCAAAGGATTATCCGTTCCCGGCATGCCAATGGGCTCACCTGGCATGGAAGGCTTTCGTAAGGACAAGTACGATGTAATCGCTATCGATAAAGACAATAAGCGAACAGTTTATTCATCTCACTGATTAAGGACAGTCGCCCCAGTTACGGGGCGGATAATCCTTGCGATAGGCAAGATAAGCTGCCGTTTGACAACTTTTACTTACCCGCCTGCCCTGCCTGTCTTCAACATAGAAATATTCCAGCGCATCATCATGCGGCAGACTCATCGGCCGGGTACGTATCTGGTTCATAATCCCCGACCAGATCGTCAGCGCACCACTCGCTCCGGTTAAACCGGTAGAACGGTTATCATCGGTGCCGAGCCAGGTTACGATTAAGTGCTCACCACTAAAACCCGCAAACCAGCTATCACGAGTGTTATTGGTAGTGCCGGTTTTACCGGCAACATCAAGCGCTTCGGGCAATCGCCAGCGTAAAGACCTTGCTGTACCGTGGCGGGTGACTTCGTGCAGGGCACTATTGAGTATTCTTACTGAAGTCGCATCAATGCCCTGCCTCACTTTTACCGGGTAATGTTTTAGTGGCTTGCCATCAGCCGTCATCACCCTGGTAATCGTATGCAAGGGAGTAACAAAGCCTTCTGCCGATAAACTGTGATACATCTGGCTGATTTCAAGCGGTGCCATTGGCACTGCTCCCAGCAACATCGATGGATATGGTGGAATCTCACGCTTTATACCAAGCTCACTCAGTGTCTCAACAATGGCTTCAAAACCAAGCTTGAGCCCCAGCCGAACCGTAGCCTGGTTATAGGAGCTGATCAGGGCTTTAAACATGGGAATCTCGCCATGAGAATTGCCTGAATAATTCCTGGGTGACCATAACTGACCATCCTGCCCTTTTAGTGTTATAGGTTTATCATCCAGCATGGTTGATAAAGAATAACGTTGAGCCTGCTGCAGTGCAGTCAGGTAAATAGCAGGTTTAATCAGGGATCCAATCGGACGGCTTGCATCGATTGCGCGATTGAATCCAGCATAACCCGGTTCACGATCACCGACTACTGCGATCACATCAGCATTATTTATGTTGGTCACGATCACTGCCGTTTGTAGTGTGCCTTTGAGGCCCTGCTGCTTATCGAGCTGACGGACTTTTGCAATAACCTGTTGTTCAGTCACTTTCTGTACATACGGATCCAGAGTTGAGAAAATATGCAGTCCTTCAGAACTCAGATCCTCACTCTTATAATCCTGTTGCAGTTGCCGCTTTAACAGTTCCATAAAAGCGGGGTAACTATGACGTCTTTTTTTAGTTCTTTTCACAACATTAAGTGGCACTTGCCTGGCACGTTGCGCCTGCTCTGCATCGATGCTACCGTTTTGTTGCATCAGTTCAATGACATGGTTTCGACGTTTAAGTAAGCGGCTACGATGACGCCAGGGATCATAATAGGAAGGCCCGCGCACCATGGCAACCAGTGTTGCTGCCTCTGCGATATTCAAGGAGTATAACGGCTTGTCAAAGTAAAAGCGGCTGGCAAGACCAAAACCATGAATAGCACGTTTATTATCCTGTCCCAGATATATTTCATTCAGATAAGCCTGTAGTATTTCATTCTTGCTATAATGCAGTTCCAGCAAGACAGCCATAATCGCTTCATTGATTTTCCGGCTCAGGGTTTTCCGGTGCTGTAGAAAAAAGTTTTTAACCAGTTGCTGCGTCAGAGTACTACCGCCCTGAACAATGCTGCCGGCACGAATATTAGCCAGCATAGCACGTGCAATAGCAAGAAAATTAATACCATGATGCTGATAAAAACGCCGGTCTTCTATCACGAGGAGGGCTTTAATCAGTGAATCTGGAACATCATCTAACTTGATCAATAAACGATCTTCCTTATGCGCCGGATAAATGCGACCAATAATAGCGGGTTGTAAGCGGACAACAGCGACATCGTTACGATCCCTGAAATCCTGCAGTTGCGAAATAAAACCATCTTCTATATCCAGCGAGATATAACGCGGTGGTTGATGCCCATCCCAGAAATCAAATTCACGGATAACGATACGATAGCGATTACCGCTTCGCTGGTACTGGCCTGCTTTTAGATTTTTCTGCGCAAGACGGTAACCAGCAACCTCAAGTTCATAATCAAGCTGTCTTGCAGATAATGGCTTACCGACATAAAGATCAAGAGGACGTGCATAGACTCGTGCCGGTACCGCCCACTTGCGGCCATCAAACTGAGAACGGACTTCAAAATCAAGATAGATAATATAGGCCAGCAGGAAAGTAACGAAAACAAGCAGGATATTTTTCCACGGCAAAGATTTCGTTTTCCTGGAACGACGACGAGTAACAGATTTCTTTTTTGTTGTTTTTTTTCTGCGCCTCGGCGGGTTTTTTCTTTTCATCAAGCTATTTTACCGCAGAGATACTAAAGTTTCACAAGTTTCATTACACCACGGAGAACACCAGGTATCACAGGGTAGAATTTTATGATGAGTGAAGTCGGCTGGAGAAAGAAATCAGTATCAGACAACGATATCGATAGGATCGGGTTGCTCGTTACGCTGAGATGATGATTCTGCCTGGCGATGTTCACGGTAGGGAGAAGCATTATAAGCCTCATTGACACGGGATCGGTTGTATTCAACCTGCTGTTCCGGGCCATTATTGGCAGGACCAAAGCTAATCAGGCGACCATCAAGGCGCCGTTGTATTTCTTCGCGATTGTGTTGCAGCTTTTCCTGTACCTGGCGTTGCTGCTCGGCACGCTGTTGCAATTTCTGTTCGATAAGCTGGGTGCGTGAGGAGCTCTCAGCTTCACGATCGTGGCTGCTGCGAGTTGCCGGGACACTACGTTGAAACGTGGTGTTGTTTCCTGATACCGAGGATATCGCCATAATGGTGTTATTTTAGCCGATGAAAACAACTTTTTCTGTGTGTATAAACGCAAAAACTGAATTTTTTA
>JALUTJ010000069.1 GCA_027057985.1 Chromatiales bacterium | reverse complement strand
TCAATGACCTGATTCGCGTTATCTGTCGCTAAGCTGGAAAGGCCGTGCCAGGTCGACTCCAGAGAATATATTCGGATATTCATTCGGAAAATCTCGATTCGCGACGCGTTATACGCCTTCCCTGGCTTATATCATCTCCCACTCCTGAAAGGGGAGGGCAGGGGGGGTGATGGTAAATAGCATAATATTTGTATGGTTTTGCTGGCTGTTCCCGGTATTCTGAACGGTAAATTTTCTGCGAATTCGCCTATTCATATACACATTTTCCCGCGCTTTAGAGTATAATTCGCGGCTATTTTTTGGTGAATACATGTTTTCCGGGGGCAAACCGGCGAACTTTCCCTTGAACACCCGAATTTTTGTTGTGGCCTCGTTACGCTTTACCGGGCTGCATGAGATTTTTTTAACCCTTTTTTCAATAATTTAGAGTAGCAGGACATGGCTGATTTAGAAAAGTACAGAAACATAGGTATATTCGCTCACGTGGATGCCGGTAAAACCACCACCACTGAACGGATTTTGAAGCTGACCGGTAAAATCCACAAGACCGGTGAAGTACATGACGGTGAAGCAACCACTGACTTCATGGAGCAGGAAGCTGAGCGTGGTATTACCATCCAGTCTGCTGCGACTTCATGTGAGTGGAATGGCCATCGCATGAACATCATCGACACCCCGGGTCACGTTGACTTCACCATCGAAGTTTATCGTTCACTCAAGGTGCTTGATGGTGGTGTGGGTGTGTTCTGTGGTTCAGGTGGTGTTGAGCCTCAGTCAGAAACCAACTGGCGTTATGCAAACGAATCAGAAGTTGCCCGAGTTATTTTCGTCAACAAGCTCGACCGCATGGGTGCGGACTTCTACCGTGTTGTGAAGCAGGTTGAAGACGTGCTGGGTGCAAACCCGCTGGTCATGGTTTTACCGATCGGTATCGAAGACGAGTTCACTGGCGTTGTTGACCTGTTAAGCCGTAAAGCCTGGATCTGGGATGATTCTGGTTTACCTGAAAACTACAAGATTGAAGACGTTCCAGCTGATATGGCCGATGCGGTTGAAGAGTGGCGTGAAAAACTCATCGAAACTGCAGTAGAGCAGGACGATGACCTGATGGAAAAATATCTTGAAGGTGAAGAGCCTTCTATTGAAGACATCAAGCGTTGTATTCGTAAAGGTACTATCGCCCTCGACTTCTTCCCGACTTACTGTGGTTCTGCATTCAAGAACAAGGGTATCCAGCCTGTACTGGACGCCGTTGTTGATTTTCTGCCTAACCCAACTGAAGTTAAGCCTCAGCCAATTATGGATGAAGAAGGTAATGAAACCGGTGAATACGCTATCGTTGATCCGAAAGAACCATTACGGGCACTGGCATTCAAAATTATGGATGACCGCTTTGGTGCACTGACCTTTATCCGTATTTACTCTGGTGTGTTGAACAAGGGTGATACCGTTCTTAACACGGCCACGGGCAAGACCGAGCGTATTGGCCGTATCGTGGAAATGCACGCTGATGAGCGTATTGAACTTGAAGGTGCCCAGGCCGGTGATATCGTTGCCGTCGTTGGTATGAAGAATGTTCAGACCGGTCACACTCTGTGTGATCCAAACCACCCGGGTACGCTGGAACCGATGATCTTCCCGGATCCGGTTATCTCTATCGCGGTTACGCCGAAAGACAAGGGTGCTGCCGAGAAGATGGGTATTGCTATCGGCAAGATGGTGAAAGAAGATCCTTCTTTCCGTGTAGAAACCGATGAAGACAGTGGTGAAACTATTCTTAAGGGTATGGGTGAATTACACCTCGATATCAAGATTGATATCCTCAAGCGTACTCACGGTGTAGAAGTTGAAGTGGGCG
>JALUTJ010000068.1 GCA_027057985.1 Chromatiales bacterium | reverse complement strand
TAATGCCACCGAGCTGGATGAGGTTAAGGAGCATCTAACAAAAGTATTACTGGCACAGGAGTTCCAGGACCTGACCGGACAGATAATTAAACGCGTCATTAACCTTGTAAATGAAGTTGAAGACAAGCTGGTGGGCCTGATCAAGATGACAGGTGCGCCACAAATCAAGAAAGAAAAAGAGGAGGCAGGTTCACTGGATGGACCACCGGTACCAGGACTGGCACATGCCGACACAGTTTCAGGCCAGGATGAAGTGGATGATCTGCTTTCAAGCCTGGGTTTTTAATTTAAGCTGGATATAAAAGAAGATGGATGATGAACTCCTAGAAGATTTTCTGGTTGAAGCAGGCGAGATACTCGAGCAGCTTAATGAACAGCTGGTTGAGCTTGAAAACAGTCCTGAAGATTCAGATTTATTGAATGCAGTTTTTCGTGGTTTCCATACTATCAAGGGTGGTGCAGGTTTCCTTTCGATTGATGTCATGGTGGCTATCTGTCACCGAACCGAAGATATTTTCAATATGCTGCGTAATGGTGAAATCAAGGTCGATAATCACCTCATGGATACCGTACTGCCAGTACTTGATGTTTTAAATGACCAGTTTGATGCCTTACGCAGTGGTGAAGAACCACAGGCAGCAGAGCCTGCATTACTGACCGCACTCGAAGGCATTATTTCTGGGGAGATACCTGCTGCGGAAGCAACGGTTGCAGCAGAAGCCGCAGTTGAGGTGGCAGCCGAAGAACCGCCGCAGGCAAGTGAGCCTGCAATGGTCAATGGCTCGGAAAACATGTCCGATGATGAGTTTGAAGCACTGATGGATGCACTGGAAAATCCGGATGCTGAGCTTCCTGCAAAGCAAGCCTCTACTGAATCTTCTTCCGATGATATTACCGATGAGGAATTCGAGGCCCTGCTCGATGATCTTCATGGCGAAGGCAAGTTCTCTCCTGACAAGGTGGCAGCAGATAAACCAGCAGCATCATCCGCAGCGAAAAGTGATGATGAAATTACTGATGAAGAATTTGAAGCCCTGCTGGATGATATTCATGGCAAGGGTAGTTTCTCACCGGACAAGGCAGCAACAGCCGGCGCCACTGATGAGCAAAAGTCCTATGAACAGTCAAAACAGGATGATGAAATCACCGAGGAAGAATTTGAAGCCCTGCTCGATGATATTCATGGCAAAGGCAAGTTTTCTGTCGATAAGGGTAATAAAGCTAACGAGCAAGCTGAAAAGCCAGCCGCAGCCAGTGTACCTGCACCTGCTGCTGCGGCACCAGTAAAAAAAGCCGAAGAGAAAAAACCAGCACCCAGTAAGGCAGCCAAACCGGCAGCAAAGGAAAAAGCCCCGGTTGAAACCTCAGTACGTGTGGATACCAGCCGTCTGGATGAAATTATGAACATGGTGGGTGAGCTGGTACTGGTACGTAATCGCATCTCACGTCTGGGTGCCGAAGGTGGCGACATGGCCAGTGAAGAAATGTCCAAGGCCATAGCTAATCTCGATCTTGTTACCGCAGATCTACAATTATCGGTAATGAAGACACGGATGCAACCGATAAAGAAAGTCTTTGGTCGCTTTCCACGTGTGGTACGAGATATTGCGCGTAACCTGAAAAAAGATATCAAGCTGGAAATGGTGGGTGAAGATACCGACCTGGATAAGAACCTGGTTGAAGCACTGGCGGATCCATTAGTGCATCTTGTTCGCAATTCGGTTGATCATGGCATTGAAATGCCAGATGAGCGGGAAAAAGTTGGTAAACCACGTCAGGGTACGGTTGTGCTTTCAGCATCGCAGGAAGGGGATCATATTCTTCTTTCTATCACCGACGATGGTGGTGGCATGGATCCGGAAAAGCTGCGTAAGATCGCTATCGAAAAAGGTCTCTATGATAATGAATCAGCCGCACGTTTAACCGATAATGAATGTTTTAATCTGATTTTTGCGCCTGGGTTCTCGACCAAGCAGGAAATTTCCGATATCTCCGGTCGAGGTGTGGGCATGGATGTGGTAAAAACCAGTATTACCTCGTTAAATGGTTCTATCGAGATAGACTCAAAACTGGGTGAAGGAACGGTTATCAATATTAAAGTTCCTTTAACTCTTGCGATTATGTCCACCCTGATGGTCAAGCTCAAAGATCAACTGTTCTCTTTACCACTGGTTAATGTTAATGAAATTTTCCACCTTGATCTGACTAAAACAAATGTGATGGATGGCAAGCGCGTGGTACTGGTTCGTGGTAAGACCTTGCCACTTTACTATCTCAATAACTGGCTGGTACAGGGAGAGAGTAATGCACCATTGCCCAAAGAAGGTCATGTGGTTGTGGTTCATATTGGAACCCAGAAAGTCGGCTTTATCGTTGATGAGCTGATTGGGCAGGAAGAAGTGGTGATTAAACCGCTGGGTGCCATGTTACATGGTATTTCCGGCCTTGCAGGAGCAACGATTACCGGTGATGGCGGTATTGCCCTTATCCTGGATATTCCCGGCCTGATGAAAATGTATGCGTGAGATACGACGAATAGTGGTATCGGATAAATAATTATTACGAGGAAGTAAGAATGGCAACCCGTGTACTGGTTGTAGATGACTCTGGTTTTTTTCGGCGTCGAGTTAAAGAAATCCTTGAAGAGGATCCATTATTAACCGTGGTAGGGGATGCAGCGAATGGTCAGGAAGCCATCGATATGACACGAGATTTAAAACCAGATGTCATTACCATGGATATTGAAATGCCCATTATGGATGGTATCAAGGCAACGCGTAAGATTATGGAAACACAACCGACTCCGATCGTGATGTTTTCTTCGCTGACTACCGAGGGGGCAAAAGCCACCCTGGATGCACTGGAAGCCGGTGCGCTGGATTTTTTACCCAAGCGTTTTGAAGATATTTCGCAGGACCGTGAAGAAGCTAAAAAGAAACTGTGCCACCTTGTACGCACCATTGCTTTAAAAAAGCATACCTTACGTAAAATTAAACCGGCCGCTACAAAGCCTGCAGCTACTGCAACCACATCGGCAACAAAGGCAGCGTCTGCAATTACACCTCGGCCGGGAGTAGTAGACAGGAAAGGGGGCATAGAACTGGTTGCGATTGGCACATCAACAGGCGGTCCCCTTGCACTACAGAATGTGCTACTTAATCTACCTGCTGATTTTCCAAAACCCATCGTGATGATTCAGCATATGCCGGCAACATTCACCCCGGCTTTTGCCAAACGTCTTGATCAGCTTTGCAAGATTGAAGTGCGTGAGGCGCAGGATGGCGACAGGATACAACCCGGTCTTGCCCTGCTGGCACCCGGTGGTAAACAGATGCTTATCGAAGGTCGCGACGGTAATGCCACGATAAGGATAATTGAAAGTGAACCCAGCCTGACTTATAAGCCCTCGGTTGACGTCACTTTTCGCTCTGCTAACAAGGTTTTTGCTAACAAAACCCTGGCTATAGTTTTAACCGGCATGGGTGCAGACGGACGTGAGGGTGCCCGCATGTTAAAACAGTCCGGTGCAGAAGTCTGGGCTCAGGATGAAGCCAGCTGTGTTGTCTATGGTATGCCAGCGGCAGTGGTAGAAGCAGGATTGGCTGATCGGGTAATGGATATTCATGAGTTTTCACAAGCAATAATTAAACGTGTATGAGATTTGATTTTTTAACATTACTGGGTTTGATAGTGGGTGTTACCGCTATCCTCATGGGTCAGTACCTGGAAGGGGGCAAGCTCTCTACGCTGGTTAATGGTCCAGCTGCCCTGATCGTGATTGGTGGTACCTTTGGTGCTGTTATGCTGCAGTCACCCGGCAGTATATTTTTGCGCGCGATAAAAATGCTGTGGTGGATTTTCAGCCCGCCAAAATTTGAAAACGAAGAAGTAATTCAAAAAATTATTAGCTGGAGTAATATAGCTCGTCGTGAAGGACTGTTAGGACTTGAGAACCTTGAAGATGCTGAAACCGATCCTTTTTCAAAAAAAGGGTTACAGTTACTGATCGATGGTAGTGAGCCGGAAGCTATACGCAAAATCATGGAAGTGGATATCCATACCCGCGAACATTATGATATTCAGGCCGCCCGTATCTATGAAAGTATGGGCGGCTATAGTCCTACTATCGGCATAATTGGTGCGGTGCTGGGTCTGATACAGGTGATGGGTAATCTTACCGATCCCAGTAAGCTTGGTAGTGGTATTGCCGTTGCTTTTGTTGCCACGATTTATGGTGTTGCTCTGGCAAACCTGGTGTTATTACCCATAGCCAACAAATTAAAAAGTATTGTTCATACCTCCTCGCACTTCAATGAAATGATCGTTGAAGGTCTTGTTTCGATTGCTGAAGGTGAAAACCCGCGCAATATTGAAACCAAGCTGCTTGGTTTCCTCAACTGATTGCGGGGGTATGTGCCATGCCAAGAAGAAAACCTGTTCCGCATGAATCAGAAAATACCGAGCGCTGGATGGTATCCTACGCCGATTTCGTCACCCTGTTGTTTGCCTTTTTTGTTGTCATGTATGCCATATCTTCAGTGAATGAAGGCAAGTACCGTGTGCTTGCCGATACCATGACCGAAGCCTTCAAGGTAGCACCAAAATCACCCGAACCTATTCAGATTGGCAAACAGAATACAGCCATCAGTAGCAGCAAGAACGAGGACAGAATCAAGACCATTAAAATTCTGCCTAAATCTGAACGCAGCTACGAAAAGGAAATGAAGCAGATTGCCGAGACAGTCAAATCCGCGGTGCAGCCTTTGATTGACAAAGGACTGATCAAGGTAACCCAGGACAAGCTCTGGGTTGAAATCGAGATGAATACCAGTATTTTATTTCCCAGTGCTGATGCAGAACTCGAAGAGGATGCAATTCCACCGCTCAAGGAAGTCGCAAAAGTTCTGAAAAAACTTCCCAACGCCATCGATGTAGAAGGGCACACCGATAACCTGCCCATCAATACCGAACAGTTTCCTTCAAACTGGGAACTTTCCGCGGCACGTGCAGCCAGCGTGGTTAATCTACTGGCACAAAATGGTGTTGATCCACGCCGCATGTCGGCAATTGGCTATGCACAGTTTCGGCCGATCGCAGCAAATACCACTGCGGCAGGGCGTTTACGCAATCGCAGGGTCAAAATCGTGATTCTGGCGGATAAAAATGCACGGCGACTGGTGGAAATTGATCGAGATAGGAGCCATGCTAGTAAAGAGGGTGTATTATCGGCACCTGGCAATGAAAAAGGTAAACCGTGAAAATCTGGGCAATCGCAAATCAGAAGGGTGGGGTAGGCAAAACCACCACTGCCGTCTCCCTTGCCGGGCACCTGGTGCAGCAGGGTTGTCGCGTGCTGCTTGTCGATATGGATCCCCAGGGCTCCATGACCTCGTACTTCAAGTATGATCCGGATGATCTCGATAAAAGTATTTATTCCCTGTTTCAGCATGATCAACTCACTCCCGCCCTGGTAGGCCAGGTATTGCTTGATACGGGTGTAGAAGGACTTTCACTGATGCCGGCCTCAACGGCACTGGCAACGCTGGACAGGCAACTCGGAAGCAAGGAAGGCAAAGGGCTGGTATTGAAAAAAGCACTGCAGACACTCGATGGTCGGTTCGACTATGTGCTGATCGACTGCCTGCCAATGCTGGGAATCCTGATGGTGAATGCACTTGCTGCCTGCAACCGCCTGTTATTACCGGTGCAGACCGAGTTCCTGGCTCTCAAGGGACTTGAGCGCATGATGCATACCCTGGATATGATTACCAAATCGCGTAAACAGGCGCTGCCTTCGACCATTATTCCAACCATGTTTGATCGTCGTACTCGTGCTTCTACGGAAAGCCTGCGTGCACTACGAGAAAAATATGCTGACAAGGTCTGGGATTCAGTGATACCGGTCGATACCCAGTTTCGTGAGGCCAGTCGACAGGGAAAACCCATTTCTATGCTGAGTAAATCATCGCGTGGTTCCAAAGCGTATGCCGCCTTATTACACTCCCTGCTTAACCCGGTTCAGGAGCCGCATCTTAAATTAGTGAGTTCAACCAATGGCATCGGATAAATCAAATTTACTGGTAGATGAAAAAGAGGCGGTTGAGAACTTTCTCGACGCACTTTTGCGCGAGCCCGAGGAGGCAACGCCAGCAGCGGCTGTCGAGGTTAAAACCATTGATGTGCCACCTGTGCTCAATATGCCGAAACTGGAAATTCCGGTTGCCGAGCCTGAACCTGAAGCTCCGCTAGAGGTAGAAGTTAAAACAAAAA
>JALUTJ010000067.1 GCA_027057985.1 Chromatiales bacterium | reverse complement strand
AGCATCGGCCGTTACGTTAGGACGAGACTCATAGATAATACCAATCACACCCAGCGGTACCCGCATCTTGCCAACCTGGATACCACTTGGGCGGTAATTGAGATCGGTGATTTCACCCACCGGATCGGCCAGTGCCGCAATCTGGCGAATGCCTTCGGCCATCCCTGCAATACGTTCTTCATTCAGCGCCAGTCGATCCAGCAAGGCCTCGTCGAGGCCATTTTCGGCACCCGCCTGCATGTCTTTGGCATTGGCGGCCAGCAGCTCGGCCTCGGCCGCTTCGATCGCATCGGCAATCTTCAGCAGGGCGGTATTCTTTTGCCCGGTATTGGCCCGGTTAAGTTCACGAGCGGCAGCACGTGCCTGCTGCCCGAGTTGTGTCATGTATTGTTTGATATCCATGTTACGTATTTTCTACCTGGTTTATATAATCAATTTCTTTAGCGAATGGCAATCTGCTCTGCCGAGAGGGGAAATAATGCCACCCCAGCGATGCGTAGGGTTAATTGTAGCAATTCATCCCATGGTTTGCCCATGGCTCGGCCCTTGCTCATGCGCTCGATGCGCTGCGCCATTAGCAAAAAAGTCTGCCAGCGCTTGAGGCTGTATCGTGGTACGGCCTTGATCAGCACGTTCTTACGCCGATCCCAGATACGCTGCTTCTGTAATGCCTGCTGTATCGACTGCCCCTGCGAGACCTCGAAAGCAATCTTTTCCACCAGCCGTAACTGGTATAACAGTGCCCCGAGGATATGCAGTATTTCCTCGCCCTCGGCCTTGAGACCATGCAGAATACGAGAAACCCGTTTTGCATCACCACTCAGGGCCATGTCCACCAGGGCAAAGGCATCGAAACGGGCACTATTGGCCACCACGTCCAGCATCTGCTCGGCACTGATCGGCCCGTCACCATGCAACATGTGCAGCTTTTCAATTTCCTGATCCGCTGCCAGCAGGTTACCCTCCACCTGTTCGGCCAGGATTGCCAGTGCCTCGTTGTCGGGCTGCATGTTACGCAGGCGCATGCGCTTTTCCAGCCAGCCCGGTAATTCTTTATAATCCACCGGCCAGATCGCCAGCATTACCCCTACATTATCGAGTGCACGATACCACTTGCTTTTACTCTGACTGCCTTCGAGTTTACCGGCAATAACCAGCAACAGGTTATCTTCAGACAGTTGTTCGCAATAGGACTGCAGTGCCTTGCTACCGGCATCACCCGGCTTGCCGCTGGGAAGCCGTAATTCAATGATCTTGCGTTCAGCAAACAACGACATGCTGTCACCTGCCATGTTCAACTGGCTCCAGTCAAAGCTGCGATCAACATGATAAACCTGCCTGTCGCTATAACCCTGTGCCTGTGCTGCCTTGCGGATCATGCCTGCCGCCTGATCCAGCTGGAATGGCTCATCACCACTGACAAAGTACACCGGTGCCAGCGTATCCCTGAGGTGATTTTGTAGCTGGTTAAAGTACAGTTTCATTTCGCTTACTTGTCTGCCTGTCTTTTCAGGGAAAACTGCACACGACGTAATAACTGCAAAATCGCTGCTTCACGCATATCCCTGTAGAGCTGATTTTCTTCATCCGCCTTGGCCAGCACCTGGTTGGCATCGAACAGGTACTCACGTTTCTCGGTAAGGGTCTGAGCCGGCATCAATTCCTGCAGGACTTCTTTATCACCCTGCAGCGTTTTTCTGAAAAGGACAAAGCCCAGCTGGTAGGACAGCTCGTACTGGTTGGCACGGCCATTATTGTCCAGTGATAATACCCGCTTTGATTTTTCAAAACGGGTAATCTTTAACTCTGCCTTTGCTGCCTCGGTAACAATCACCTTTGCATTGCTAAATGCCTGTGCCAGCAGCTTGCCCAACTCGGAATGTGGTTCAATACCACTTATCCTCAACTCAGGCAGCACCTGTGACAGATCCTGGCTGCCACGCAGGTGAAAACCACAGCCGCTTAATAACAGGCCAAGCAGGAGGGTGAAGATAATCCCTGTCTGTTGAGATTTAGCGAACAACGATATTCACCAGTTTATTGGGCACGACAATGACTTTTACAAGCTGCTTGCCATCGGTAAAACGTTTTACGTTTTCATCTGCCTGTGCAGCCTGTTCGATATCATCCTTGCTGGCAGAAGCTGAAACTTCGATACGGGAACGCAGCTTGCCATTAACCTGAACAATGATCTGCATCGAATCTTTTTGCAGCGCCGACTCATCCACTTCTGGCCATGGCTGTTGCAGTAACAGACTGTCATTTCCCAGTCGTTGCCAGAGCTCATGGGTAATATGCGGCACGATAGGTGACAGCAGTAATACCACGGCCTGCAGGCTTTCCTGTTTTACCGCGCGCCCCTGTGCAGAACTATCACTGAATTTTGCCAGTGCATTGATCAGTTCCATCACTGCCGCAATCGCAGTATTGAAAGTATAACGTCTTCCAATATCATCACTGACCTTGGCAATGGTTTCATGGGTCTGACGGCGCAGTTTTTTCTGCGCATCATTTAATGCCTTAAGATCAAGTTTTGCAATCGCCCCACCGGCAACATGCTCGTTAACCAGTCGCCACAGGCGCTTGAGAAAACGTGAAGCCCCTTCAACACCGGCATCACTCCATTCCAGTGACTGTTCCGGTGGTGCAGCAAACATCATAAACAGACGCGCGGTATCAGCACCATATTCTTCTATCAGCCCCTGCGGATCAACCGTATTGCCCTTGGACTTGGACATCTTGGCGCCATCTTTCAGTACCATGCCCTGGGTCAGCAGGTTTTTAAACGGCTCATCCGTTTTTGTTAAACCCACGTCACGCATCAGCTTGTTAAAAAAGCGTGCATACAGCAGGTGCAGGATCGCGTGCTCGATACCACCAACATACTGATCCACCGGCAACCAGTAATCGGCACGCTCATCGAGCATACTACTGTCATTATCAGCCGAGGCATAACGCGCGTAGTACCAGGATGATTCCATAAAGGTATCGAACGTATCGGTTTCACGTTCGGCTTTCCCGCCACAGGATGGACAGGTCGTCTCGTAGAAAGAAGGCATTTTCTTTATTGGCGAACCGACCCCGTCAAACTCAACGTCTTCCGGTAACACCACCGGCAAATCTTCTTCCGGTACTGCCACTTCACCACATTTATTACAGTTTATGATCGGAATCGGTGCGCCCCAGTAACGCTGGCGCGAGACACCCCAGTCGCGTAAGCGATAGGTTGTGCGTTTTTTACCCTGTCCCCTGGCTTCAAGCCAGGCAGCAATTTTTTCAAACGCCTGCTCCGAACTAAGCCCATCAAACTCACCAGAGTGAACCAGCCTGCCCCTGGCAGTAAAAGCGGCACTGTTTAAATCACATTCTTCATTCCCCAGCGGTTCGATAACCTGGCGAATCGGTAAGCCGTATTTACTGGCAAACTCGTAGTCACGTTGATCATGCGCCGGTACGGCCATCACCGCTCCTTCGCCATAGCCCATCAAAACGAAATTTGCGATAAATACCGGTACCCGGTCACCCGTTACCGGGTGAATGGCCTTGAGGCCGGTATCGATACCTTTTTTCTCCATGGTTTCAAGTGAAGCCTCGGCGGTATCGGTTTTAGCGCATTCGTTTATAAAGGCTGCCACATTGTCGTATTTCTCACCTGCTTCCAGCGCCAGAGGGTGTTCTGCGGCAACCGCAACATAGGTGACCCCCATAAGGGTATCCGGACGGGTGGTAAAGACTTTAAGATTTTCATCCCGACCCTCAAGCGCAAAGCTGATTTCTACCCCTTCGGAACGACCAATCCAGTTTCGCTGCATGGTCCGTACCTGCTCCGGCCAGCCTTCGAGCCTGTCGAGGTCGTCCAGCAATTCATCGGCATAATCGGTAATTTTCATAAACCACTGTGGAATATCTTTTTTCTCCACCTCGTGGTCACAGCGCCAGCACTTGCCATCGATGACCTGCTCATTGGCCAGCACGGTCAAATCATTCGGGCACCAGTTCACCGCGGCGGTTTTCTTGTACACCAGGCCTTTTTTGTACAGGCGGGTAAAGAGCCATTGTTCCCAGCGATAATAATCCGGGTCACAGGTTGCCAGCTCCCGCTCCCAGTCATAACCCAGTCCCAGTCGCTTTAACTGGTTGCGCATGTAATCGATATTTTCCCGAGTCCACTTTGCCGGGGCGACATTGTTCTTGATCGCGGCATTTTCAGCCGGCAGTCCAAACGCATCCCAGCCCATGGGTTGCAGCACATTTTTTCCCTGCATGCGCTGGTAGCGACTAATCACGTCACCAATGGTGTAATTACGCACATGCCCCATATGCAGCCGGCCACTGGGATAGGGAAACATGGAAAGACAGTAATATTTTTCCCTCTCGGTATCTTCCACGGCTTTGAAAACCTTGTTTTTATCCCAGAACTGTTGAATGCGGGTTTCGATTTCTTCGGGTTTATACTCAGTATCCATAAAACTCTGCTATATCTTTGATTTTTAACTATTAATTAATTATTGCCGGCAAACTGCCGGGTAAATATGTGCCATACCGTAAGGATACAGCACCGGGGGAATACTCCACAATAAAACTCTGATATAGATCAAGGCTTGATAGCTGATATTATGTTGATATAGTGAATAAAATCATCAATTTCTCAATAATACAGGTGAAACCCCATGAATAAAGACACGCTTCTGCAAACCTACCATTCCATGCTGGACAGCATAAAATCGCTCTGGCATACGGCAGAAGAAAAAGCGCTACCCACACTGAAAGAAAACCTGGAAAAAGCCGCCGAAAAGGCAGCGGAAGTGGGGGAACTGACCCGCGAAGAAATCGACAAACTGAGTGACTATATTGAACGCGATCTCGAAGAAGCGGCGGATTATCTGGCAGAAAATGGCCGCGAACTGAAAAACCTGCTTGAAACCGATCTCGAATTTGCCGAGATGGAATTCGCAGAAAAATTTCTCGAACTGGCCGACACAACCCGGCTGCAGCTCGATGCGCTGGCAGAACAGGCGCGTCAGGTGGGTGTCTGGCATACCGGTGAAATCAGCAATGTCGGTATCCTCTACTGTACTCACTGTGGTGAAGCCCTGCACTTCAACAAGCCCGGTCATATCCCACCCTGCCCTAAATGCAAGGGAACCGAGTTCAAGAAGGTCTTTACACCACGAGAATCATAAGGAAACGGATATTTGAGCGATAGCATTACAAAAATAAAAAACCTGCTGGGCATCGAAGGCTCGGTCAGCCATGCCGAGAAGCTGGCTTCCACCCTGGGTGGTATTATCGGTATCACCCTTATCAGTCTTGTCAGCTACCAGTTCACCGGCGCCAGTGGCCCGGCACTGATCGTCCCTTCCATGGGTGCTTCGGCGGTACTGGTATTTGCCGTGCCACACGGCAAACTTTCCCAGCCCTGGCAATTATTTGGTGGCCATATTATCTCGGCCTTTGTCGGTGTCAGCTGTTACCTGCTGATACCCAACCTGTTCCTGGCGGGTGGTATGGCGGTCGGCCTGGCTATCGGTGCCATGCATGTTACCCGCTGTATTCATCCTCCCGGTGGCGCAACCGCACTGGTTGCGGTTGTGGGTGGTGCCAAAATACATGCACTTGGCTATGGCTATATACTGACTCCGGTATTGCTCAATACCATCATTATTTTTATTACTGCGGTCATCTTCAATAACTTTTTTCCCTGGCGTCGTTACCCCACTGCCATGATGCAATTTAGCGATGTACCGCCGGAACCGGAAAAAAAACAGGCCCATATTATCGACAGGAAATATATCGAGCAGGCCCTGCAGGATATTGATCTTGTGATCGATCTCAATGCCGATGATCTACAGCAGCTATTTGCACTGGCACTCGAACATGCCGAAACGCCTAACTTCAGCAGCGATCAGATCAAGCTGGGGCATTATTATACCAATGGTAAACACGGTGCCGACTGGCAGGTGCGCCAGATTATCGATGAAGCCCGCTCCGATGATCCAAAGAAAGACATGGTGATATATCGTATTGCGGAAGGTAAGGGATTACAAAGTGCAGACAGCTGTACCCGGGAGGAATTTGCACAGTGGGCAAACCGCGAGCTTTACCATAAATAGTTCCGGTTTAATTTGCACCGTGAAGCATCGGAACCGACAAAATGATTCAACGCAAAGGCACAAAAGACGCAAAGTTTTTATTATCTACCGTAACAGGATATTTTGCAGCAAAACGTTATGAGCGACCGTCGATTTCAGGGATGAAATCGTCGAGCGGCCAGGGATGGCGCATAGCG
>JALUTJ010000066.1 GCA_027057985.1 Chromatiales bacterium | reverse complement strand
ATCGTTACCAGCAACTGCCTCATGGCTGTCGTGATACCCGGCCTGATTTCTGGCGAGATTATTTGTAATTTTTTATCCCCTCATCCTAACCTTCTCCCTGAGGGAGAAGGGATCTGGTTTTGCATCTCTCTCATGATATCTCCCTGATGGACAAGGAACCTGGTTTTGTATCCCTCTGCATGTTATTTCCCTGAGGGAGAAGGGATCTGGTTTTGCATCCCTCTCATGATATCTCCCTGATGGACAAGGAACCTGGTTTTGTATCTCTCTGCATGTTATTTCCCTGAGGGAGAAGGGACCAGGTAGGGATTTATTGTTTTATATCCCCTGATCATGAGCTTTTCCGCAAACCGGGCAGGCGGGATCTTTTTTCAGTTTTAATGTGCGCCATTCCATGTGCAGTGCATCGAGCAGTAGCAGTTTTCCATCCAGTGTTTCGCCGATACCCAGCAATACCTTGATGGCCTCGGTGGCCTGTACCGAACCGATTATACCCACTACCGGTGCCAGTACGCCGTTGTTGCTGCAACTGGTATCCAGCTCTCCTTCATCCCGATACAGGCAACGGTAGCAGGGACTGTCCGGTTGCATATTGAAAACGCTGACCTGCCCTTCCATACGAATCGCGGCACCGGAAACCAGCGGGGTATGATTTTTCTGGCAGGCTTCGTTGAGGGCAAAGCGCGTGGAAAAGTTATCGCTACCATCGATAACAATATCGACAGCACTGATCTGTACATCGAGTGCTTCACCTTCAAGGCGCTGCTTAATTGTGGTAATGCGAATATCCGGGTTCAGTTTTTCAAGTTGACGTTTTGCCGAAATAACCTTATCAATCCCAATATCAGCATGAGTATGTACGATCTGGCGCTGCAGGTTGGATAGTTCCACCACATCATCATCGACGATGACAAGATGACCGACCCCGGCTGCGGCAAGATACATAGCAACGGGTGATCCCAGCCCGCCCATGCCTATGATCAATGCACTTGATGCGAGTAATTTTTCCTGCCCCGCAACATCGATTTGCGGCAGCATGATCTGACGACTATAGCGAAGTAACTGTTCGTCGTTCATCCCCATGCTTATTGCTCGGTTATCGGTGGGTTATGTGGCAGTGTAGAAGCAAACAGCTGCTCCGCATCCACGGCATCAAAATAATACTTGTGATTACAGAACTCGCAGGCCACTTCGATGGTGCCGAGTTCCTTTATCATATCCCTGACTTCATCTTCACCGAGGGAACGTAACATACTGGCAACACGCTGGTGTGAGCAGCTACAACGGAAGCTGATGTACTCTTGTTCGAATACCCGTACATCTTCTTCATGGTAAAGACGATGTATAATCGTGGCAGCATCCAGCTTGAACAGTTCTTCATCGGTAATGGTGGCAGAAAGTTGCTGAATCCGATTCCATGCTTCTACATCGCCAAAGGAAATGATGTTTGATTTTGTTTTCTCGGTTTCCGGCAGTTTCTGAATCAGCAGCCCGGCAGCTACCTGCTCATTGGCAAACAGCCACAGGTCGGTATCCAGTTGTTCAGAGCGTACCAGGTAATCGCTGAGTGCAGCGGCGAGGTTTTCACCTTCAAGAGAAACAATGCCCTGGTAGCGTTCACCCTTTTCCGGTTCAAGGGTAATCACCAGTCGCGCATCACCAAACAGAGAATGCAGGCTTTCATCGTCCGCTATATCTTCTTTAAAACTTGCCATCGCTCGCAGGGTCTTTTCACTGGAGCCTTCGACTACCAGCAGCTTAACCGGGCCATTACCCTGTACCTGTGCGATCAGTCGGCCTTTGAATTTCAATGTAGCAATCAGAAGACTGACCGCTGCCATCAGTTCGCCCAGTACTTTCTGTACCCGTGGCGGGTAATCATGTTTTTCCAGCACAGCCTGATAGGTGGCATCAAGATGCACCAGTTCACCGCGTACTGGAAAATTTTCAAATATAAATCGTTGTAAGATATCTTTCATTGCAGCTTTATTTTTTTGCCAGTATCACCCGATTACGTCCGGACTGCTTGGCCTGGTACATGGCTTCATCAGCCCGGTTAAGTAATTTTTCCAGATTATAATCGTGGTCGGTCGCCACCCCGATGCTGACGGTAATGGAAAAGTAATCATCGTTGATATTGACCGGATGATCGGCAATCCACTTACGCAGTTTTTCTGCAACCAGCAGGGCTTCCTTTTCTTCAGTATTCGACAGCAGCACCGCGAATTCCTCACCACCGATTCGACCAATAATATCAGAACTGCGGGTAATTTTCTGGAGAGTCCGGGCCAGGTTTTGTAGTGCAATATCACCGGCGGCATGCCCGCGGCTGTCATTGATTTTCTTGAAGTGATCTGCATCCAGTACCAGCGCCGCCACCGGATGTTCATAACGTTTACAGTATTCCACCTGAACATTGGCCTGCTCGGTAAAGGCACGACGATTATTCAGCCCGGTCAGCATGTCGATGCTGGCCAGACGTTCGGCTTCTTCTTTTGCCCGGCTCAGGGCATGGGTCAGCATATAGCTGTAATGCAGGTTATGGGAGAGTATCCGCGTGGCGCGTAATGCTGAAACCAGAAAAATAAGCCCGGTCAGAGCGATGAGTAATGAAGTACGGTTACCGATATAAACAAAAAGAATTATAACAGGTGTTAATACCCCCAATACCGCAAGACTGGAAAAATAGCGTATGGCCGAATAGACGGTCAGCGCAGCACCCGCCATCCCCAGCATAATCAGAAAGCTAATGACCTGGTAAAGAAAAGGCAGGCGATAGGCAATCATAACAATGCCAATACTCCATATTGCTACCGCCAGCATCAGGGAGGCAAAATAGGGTTTTTCCCATTTTAAAATGTCTGCATCCTGTGGGTTTTGCTTTTTATAAGTAAAAAACAATGTCAGGCGTATCAGAGTAGTGATAACGACAGCAGTTAACCAGCCATAGATATAGGTGGAATCTATCTTGCCCCAGATAATCCCGGCATAGATAAAGGCGGTAAACAGGCTGAAATACGTTGAAGGAAAAGACTGGCTATAAAGTAGTTGTAACTTGTCCTGCTTTACCAGTAAATCAAACTCATGATTATCTTCAATTGAATACGACAAAAATATAACCCCGGTAAGATTCAGTAATGTCTGCTATTACTTTACATAAAATTTATCTTTTAGCTTAGCAGTAAAATCCGGTGGGGGAAGCCGGTTTTACTTTAATTTATCTCGAATCAGCTGGTTTAACTGACCCGGGTTAGCCTTGCCTTTCGAGGCCTTCATGCACTGACCAACAAAGAATCCCAGTACTTTTTCCTTACCGGCCTTGAACTGTTCAACCTGTTCCGGGTTGGCGGCGATGACTTCATCAACAATGGCCTCGATTGCACTGCTATCGGTAATCTGCTTGAGTCCTTTGTTTTCAATGATCTCATCTGCATCTTTGCCTTCACCATTCCACAATGCTTCGAAGACCTGCTTGGCTATCTTGCCCGAAATGGTGTTATCGGTGACACGTTTTAACAGCAGTGCCAGCATATCGGCGCTGACCGGGCTATCGCTGATATCCATTTCCTGTTTGTTGAGGTAGGCCGAGAGTTCACCCATTACCCAGTTTGCTGCAAGGCGTGCATCACCAGATTGATCGGCAACACTTTCAAAATATTCAGCAACCTCGCGCGTAGCAACCAGCTTGGCCGCATCTTCGGCTTTTAAGGAGAAGCTTTGCATAAAGCGGGCTTTCTTTGCATCCGGCAGTTCCGGCAGGGTGGCACGAATCTTTTCGATATGTTCTTCTGTCACTTCAACCGGTAACAGGTCGGGATCCGGGAAGTAACGGTAATCATTGGCTTCTTCCTTGGAACGCATGGAACGGGTTTCATCTCGATCGGCATCATAGAGCCGTGTTTCCTGCACCACGCTGCCACCGGATTCAAGCACATCGATCTGGCGTTCCACCTCGATATTGATGGCACGCTCGACGAAACGGAAGGAGTTGATGTTTTTCAGTTCAGTACGGGTACCAAATTCCTGCTGGCCTTTGGGTCGAACCGAGACATTGGCATCACAACGGAAAGAACCTTCCTGCATATTGCCGTCACTGATGCCGATATAACGCACCAGCGAATGCATCTTGCGCATATAGGCAACGGCTTCTTTTGCCGAACGCATATCCGGCTCGGAGACGATTTCCAGTAACGGGGTGCCTGCGCGGTTGAGATCGATGCCGGTCATACCATGAAAATCTTCGTGCAGGGATTTACCGGCATCTTCTTCAAGATGGGCACGGGTGACACCAATCACTTTAGTGCTGCCATCATCAAGTTCAATCGTTAATGAACCCTTGCCAACGATGGGAAAATCCATCTGGCTGATCTGATAGCCCTTGGGTAGATCAGGATAAAAATAATTTTTGCGTGCAAAAACAGATAACGGCGTGATCTCGGCATCAAGCGCAAGACCAAACTTGATGGCCATATTGAGCACTTCTTTATTCAGTACCGGCAAGACACCTGGCAGGCCAAGGTCAACCGCACAGGCCTGGGTATTCGGCTCGGCACCATAGGCCGTTGCGGCACCGGAAAAGATTTTACTTTTGGTGGCAAGCTGAGTGTGAATCTCTAAACCAATGACTGTTTCCCATTCCATAATTTAAAACCTTAAATCTAAAAATTGCGTTGCTTATTCTTATTTATATGCAGCCGGTACCTGCTGATGCCAGTCGGTTACCTGCTGGTACTGATGTGCCACATTGAGTAAACGTGCTTCATCAAAGTAGTTACCAATAATCTGTAATCCCACCGGCATATTATCGGCAAAGCCACAGGGCACCGACATACCCGGTAAACCGGCAAGGTTGGTGGCAATGGTATAGATATCCGACAGGTACATGGAAACCGGGTCACCAGATTTTTCACCGGCCTTAAATGCCACTTCCGGCGTGGTTGGTCCCATAATGACATCGACCTTTTCAAAGGCCTGTTTGAAATCATCACTGATCAGACGACGGATTTTCTGTGCCTTGAGATAATAGGCATCGTAGTAACCGGCAGAAAGGGCATAGGTACCGATCATAATGCGGCGCTTGACCTCATCACCAAAGCCTTCACCACGGCTGCGCTTGTACAGATCTTCAAGGTCTTTCGGCTCGTCGCAACGATAACCGAATCGCACACCATCGAAACGCGACAGGTTGGAAGAACATTCTGCCGGGGCGATAACATAGTAGGCCGGAACAGAAAGGTGTGAGTTTGGCAGGCTGATCTCGACTACCTCGGCACCGAGTTTTTTATACTCCGCAATGGCCTGGTTAACTGCATCGGCCACCCCTGGCTGCAGCCCTTCACCAAAGTATTCTTTTGGCAGGCCAATTTTCAGTCCTTTCAAATCCTGCTTTAGTCCTGCCACATAATCATCCACCGGGTGATCGATACTGGTGGAATCTTTTTCATCAAAACCAGCCATGACCTGTAACATCATGGCCGCATCTTCTGCGCTCCGGGTAAAGGTGCCGGCCTGGTCGAGACTGGAAGCAAAGGCGATCATGCCGTAACGTGAGACCCTGCCATAGCTGGGTTTGAGCCCGGTAACACCACAAAGGGCGGCGGGCTGGCGAATCGAGCCACCGGTATCGGTGCCGGTGGCAGCCGGTGCCAGTCTGGCCGCCACCGCGGCGGCGGAGCCACCGGAGGAACCACCGGGCACGGTGTCCACGTTCCAGGGATTTTTTACCCCGCCGTAGTAGCTGGTTTCATTGGATGAGCCCATGGCAAATTCATCCATATTGGTTTTACCCAGCATCACCACGCCGGCCTGATTGAATTTTTCGATCACGGTGGCATCGTAGGGTGCAATAAAGTTATCCAGCATTTTTGAACCACAGCTGGTTTTAATGCCATTGGTGCAGAAAATATCTTTTTGTGCCAGCGGGATGCCGGTTAAGGGGCCGGCCTTGCCCGCGGCAATCATTTCATCTGCGGCGCGTGCCTGGGCCAGAGCATGTTCTTCGTCCACGGTGATATAGCTGTTGATGTCACCATCATGCTGCTGGATACGTTGCAGAAAACTTTTTGTCAGTTCTTCACTGGAGAATTCGCCATTTTTTAAAGCGGCGGCCAGTTCGGCAAGGGTTTTGCTGTGCATGTTTTTACTCTTATATATTAATTCTGTCTCTTTTTTTATTTCTACTGGCCGGCTTACCCGGCCCGTCACTTATCGTAGGCGGCCTGCGCGTGAAAAAGTGCTTTTATTCAATGACCCGCGGCACCAGGTAAAGGCCATTTTCCACCGCCGGGGCAATT
>JALUTJ010000065.1 GCA_027057985.1 Chromatiales bacterium | reverse complement strand
GCACGAACACCTTCATCCGCGGTAATAACCACCTGGCAATCAGAGTCGAGGATACGGCCCTTGAGGGCTTCTGGTGAGAAACCACCAAATACAACCGAATGCACAGCACCAATACGGGCACAGGCCAGCATGGCGAAGCCTGCTTCGGGAATCATGGGCATATAGATGCAGACCCGATCTCCCTTTTTGACTCCGCGCTGCTTGAGAATATTGGCAAACTTGCTGACCGCCTGGTGCAGTTCGTTATAGGTGATCTTTTTGTCATTGGCCGGATCATCACCTTCCCAGATAATGGCAACCTGATCCCCCTTGCTTTCGAGGTGGCGATCGATACAGTTATAGGCAACATTGAGTTCACCGCCTTCAAACCACTTGATATAGACATCGTCCGGGCCAAAACTGTAATCCATCACCTTGTCCCAGGGCTTTGACCAGCTTAAAAACTTTTCTGCCTGCTCTGCCCAGAAGGCTTCCGGGTTTTCAACGGACTGCCTGTACATGGATTCATACTGTTCAGCATTGATATTGGCATTGGCGGCAAATTCAGCAGGCACGCCATAGACAGGTTGATCTGACATATCTTTCTCCAATCAGGTTAAGCGGTTTATTGTGGTTATTGTATGGAAAAGCAGGGACTTAGGATTCCACTCTTTTTTGTTGCATGTCAACCATGTTGATGAACTTTTGCACCGTGATTTCGAAATCTCCAGTCATATTGAGAAAGGCGCAGCCGCTGCGTGAACCTTCTGCAGGCTCAGCGGGATTGACAGGGATACGGTTACGGATTTCCAGGTTGACCAGGCCGGTGCCATGTTCCCCCAGGGTCAGTTTGCAGTTATGGAATTCATTACCGGGTTCCAGTTCGAGCTCATTGTCCTTGTCGAACAGGGCAATACCGCCGGTACTGATATCGAGTACCGGGTATTCCTTGCGGTGCTCATCGCCGTGGATCAGCTCACAGACCACGTTTTCACTCAGTGGAATTTTGACACGGTAAAATTCGCGTCGTTGCACCCAGAGCATGCTCTCGGGCAGGGGACAGGCGAAGCTGGGCTTGCCCTGGAGGCGAGCCTTGCGGATATCCTCGATGCTAAACTGGGCGGTTATGCCATCGTAGTCGGTTTTGACCACGGCACGGTTGTTTTTCAGCAGTTTCTGGTTGAGTTTCTCATCGCCGCCATAATCGAGCACCAGCAGGTTGCGGTCGGCGAGAACATCGACCACGGTACTGAGCATGGTGTTATCGGCAAAATGCAGTGATATCAGGGAGTTCTTCTTGCCGAGCTGACGCAGCTTCTGCATGATTTCACCGCGCCCATGGAGCATGTAGCGTTCCATGTTTTCAATGTTATCGACTTTTGCTTTATTCACGAGCTGGTTCTTATCCGCGTTAATTGTATTAAACAGGCAGGCATTTTACTGGAAATTTAGTTTCATTGCCGGATTTCTTTATTCTATTCCAGGGCAACCTGCGCTGGAACCCTGTTTATATCCCAGTTTTCAATTGCCCATTGCCACAGTTCATCCAGTGTTGCATCAGCCAATGATATAGGCGGCATCTGGCCGAGGAACTTTAGTGATTTTTGCAATAAAATTGTGGCTTTTGAGCTGTCCAGTGCAGGGGCATGGCTTTGTTTACTAAGTTTCTGCCCGCTGTGATTGCAGGCTATAGGCAGGTGAGCGTAACTGGGGCAGGGCAGGCCCAGCTGGTGCTGGATCAGCATCTGGCAGGGCGTGCTATCGAGCAGATCAGCACCGCGAACCACCTCGGTAATGCCCTGTTCGGCATCGTCGATGCCGGTGGCAAGGTGGTAGGCAAAGTAACCATCCCGGCGCTGGATTACGAAATCCCCAAAACGTGCTGCCAGGTTCGTGCTGATAGTACCCTGAATGGTATCTTCAAAGCGGATAATGCCATCATCCACCCGCAGACGAATACTGTAGTCTTCACATTGCTGTAAGGGCTGTTCGCGGCAGAAGCCGGGATAGACCAGCTCCCCTTTTTTCTGCCCGGTTTTCTTCTGAATACTGCTGCGACTGCAGCTACATGCATAGGCCAGCCCTTTCCCTTTTAACTGTTCCACAACCTGCTGGTAACGCTGCTGCCGCTTTGACTGATAAAGTACCTCACCATCCCACTCAAAGCCAAACTCTTCCAGGGTACTGAGAATGCTGCTGACAGCCCCTTTTTGTTCCCGGGGTGGGTCGATGTCATCGATACGTAGCCACCATTCACCCCGTTGAGCCCGAGCCTGGAGATAGCTCCCGGTCGCGGCGATCAGCGAGCCAAAATGTAGTGGGCCACTGGGCGTTGGGGCAAAACGGCCTCGGTAAATGGATGCCATGTTAAACCTGTTAAATTCGTTAAGTGGAAAATTTATACCATAAAAAACTAAAGTAATCCCGTTGCCTGTCGTTACAGGCTGTAGCAAGTGATTAAAGTTTCAGCAATTTATTCCGGGCAGGCAATATGGAAAGTGAAGACAAAGTGGTTATTCGGGGGGTCACTACCGAGGGTAAAAAACTTCGACCTAGTGACTGGATTGAACGTATTTCCTCCACCCTGGCCAGTTTTGGCAGTGACCATCGCCTGCATTATTCCAAAGCGGTAGCGCCGTGTATGATCGATGGTGAGAAATGCCTGGTGGTGGCGCGTAACCTGCGCGAAGTGAATCCACAGGCGTATGATTTTGTGATGGATTTTGCTCGCAGCAACCAGCTCGCCATTCTTGAAGACCGACGACAGGACGATCGCGCGCTGTCGGCATAAAAAAAGGAAGCCGAAGCTTCCTTTTTTATTTCGCATTAGTGAAAAAATCAGGTGCGCGATTTTTCACGAATTTCATCCAGGCTCTTACAGTCAATACAGAGATTGGCGGTAGGCCGGGCTTCGAGGCGGCGAATACCGATTTCAATCCCGCATTCTTCACAGTAGCCGTATTCACCGGCTTCGAGCGCCGCGATGGACTGGTTGATCTTCTTGATCAGCTTGCGTTCACGGTCACGGGTACGCAGTTCCATGGTGAAATCCGATTCCTGCGAGGCACGATCATTGGGATCCGGGAAGTTGGCGGCTTCGTCCTGCATGTGGTGCACAGTACGATCCACTTCTTCCATCAGCTCTTTTTTCCATGAACCAAGGATATTGAGGAAATGCTCAACCTGGGCTTCATTCATGTATTCTTCGCCTTTTTTAATCTTGTAAGGCTCGAACTGTTTGAATTCCTGCGAGATATTCGAAGGAATCTTTTTCTTTTTCACAGCTGTTTTTTTCTTACTGGCTGCTTTTTTCGTCACTTTTTTCTTGCTAGCAACTTTCTTTTTGCTCGGGGTTTTTTTGGCTACAACCTTCTTTTTCGCTACCGTCTTTTTCTTGGAAACTTTCTTTTTCGCAGCCGTTTTTTTCTTTGCAGGCATTAAAATTCTCTCCAGCCGTGGAATGGTCAGTTTAAATAAAAAAAATCAACGCGCTTTAATACCAGAATGTCATCAAATGCGCAACAATTACGAAAATTACCTGAAGTGGTACACTATGCCGATTCACGACAATTAACCATGATATGAGATTATTTTATTGTAAATCAAGTGGTTATTATCGCATTTTTAAAATAATTTTCTGGAGTAAGAAATGCCTGATTTAGAAGCATTGATTTTTGATGTTGATGGAACCCTGGCGGACACCGAGCGTGACGGGCACCGGGTTGCCTTCAACCTGGCTTTTGCCGATGCCGGCCTCGACTGGGACTGGACAGTCGATATTTATGAAGACCTGCTCACGGTCACTGGTGGCAAGGAACGCATGAAATTCTATATCGATAAATACAGTCCGTCACTGCCTGATATCGATGATCTCGATAGCTATATTGCCGATATGCACAGGGCGAAAACGGCTCATTACACGGATTTACTCTCCAAAGGTGAAATTCCCCTGCGTCCGGGCGTGGAGCGCCTCTTAAACGAAGCCAGGGAGAATGGTTTACGTCTGGCCATTGCCACCACCACTACGCCAGCCAATGTGGAAGCGCTGCTGGTGCATACCCTGGGCAAGGACTCGATGGACTGGTTCGAGGTGATTGCGGCGGGCGATATCGTTCCGGCAAAAAAGCCAGCGCCAGATATTTATGATTTTGCACTGGAAAAAATGCAGTTGCCTCCGCAAGCCTGTATGGCATTTGAGGACTCGCGAAACGGGATTCTTTCATCTCTCGGGGCCGATCTAAAAACTATCGTTACCATCAATGACTATACTCGTGATCATGATTTCACAGGTGCCGCGATCGTACTGGATCAGTATGGTGAACCCGATGCCCCGTTTAAAGTCATTGCAGGGGATGCCAGGGGCCATGACCATGTCAATGTCGACATGGTACGGGCACTCCACGCCGGCGAATGAAATAATGTAATATGAAAAAGCCATCACGCATCGAGGATATCCAGCCATTTCACGTGATGGCGCTGCTTGCCCGTGCCAGGGAACTTGAGGCGCAGGGCAGGGATATTATTCACATGGAAATCGGTGAACCGGATTTCCCTACGCCGCAACCGGTGCTGGATGCGGTAAGCAGTATTATCGATAAGGGCGATATTCATTATACACCGGCAACCGGCCTGCCTGCCCTGCGTGAAGCAATAGCCCATTTTTATCTGCAACGTTATCAGCGGTTAGTTAAAGCGGAACAGGTTATTATCACTCCGGGTGCTTCCGGGGCACTGATGCTGGCACTGGGTACGATTATGGCGGAAGGAGATGAAGTGCTAATGGCTGATCCCGGTTATCCCTGTAACCGAAACTTCGTTCGCTTTCTTAGTGGAAAGACCCGCACCATTGCGGTGAATGCCGAAAGCGCCTATCAACTCAGCCTGGAACAGCTTGAACAGCAATGGCGTGATAACACTGTAGCCGCCATTATTGCCACCCCTTCCAACCCAACCGGTACATTGATTGAGTACGACGAGTTAACTGCCATGGCAGATTTTGTCAGGGCTAAAGGCGGCTATCTCATTGTTGATGAGATTTATCATGGGCTTGTTTATGAAAATGAACTGGAGACGGCGGCAGGACTGAATGAGCATGTTATCGTCATTAACAGCTTCTCAAAATATTTTAGCATGACAGGCTGGCGTGCTGGCTGGCTGGTTGCCGCACCGGCTTTGATTAATGATATGGACAAGCTGGCACAGAATATTTTTCTTGCTGCACCAACACCGGCGCAATACGCGGCGCTGGCAGCCTTTAAAGCAGAAAACATTGAAGTGCTGGAGCAGTATAAAAAAGAATTTCAGCAACGCCGTGATTACCTGCTTTCGGCATTAAAAGAACTTGGCTTTGTTATTGAAGTAGAGCCACGTGGTGCATTTTATATTTATGCCAACTGTGAAAAATTTACTGGTGACAGTGACCAGTTTGCACTGGATTTACTGGAAAATATTGGTGTGGCGATTACACCGGGTAAAGATTTTGGCAGGAACAGGCCTGAAAAATATGTTCGCTTTGCCTATACCACTTCGTTGCCGCGATTGCAGCAGGCCGTAGCGCGATTAAAGGACTACCTCCATGGTTAAAGTTTTTGCTGCAAAAAACAGTATCGAGGCCAATATTGTCAAAGGTATGCTCGAAGCAAATGGTATTCCTGCTTATGTCGAGGGTGAATATCTTCAGGGCGCCATCGGTGAGCTGGCGGCAATCGATTTTGCTTTTGTCAGTGTCGATGAAGCCAATATTGAAGCGGCACGGCAACTGGTTCATGAATATGAAACCGGGCAATACAGTATTACGATTTAAAAGTAACGCGCAATCTTTTTTACCCGGTGCAGAAAAAAACGGGTACGGGTTTTCGGGTTATGGTTAACCGGTGCCGGTAAGGTGGCTGCCAGTTCAATCGCCTGTCGTATAGAGAGCCTTGAAGCCGGAACACCAAAATAATAGCGCGCAGCCGCATTGACCCCGTAGATACCCCGTCCAAACTCCGCAATATTCAGATAGAGTGAAAGAATTCTTTTCTTGCTGATATTGCGTTCCATACCAATGGTTAATACCAGCTCATGCCATTTGCGTAGCGGGTTGCGCGAAGGGCTGAGAAAAATATTTTTGATCGTCTGTTGCGAGATGGTACTGCCACCATAAACAAAGCGCTTCTTCGACAGGTTGGTTTCCATGGCCTGCTTCAGTGCCTCGGTATCGATACCGGAGTGTGAATAAAAACGTGCATCTTCGGCAACGATCAGGGCACGGATCATATGTCTTGGAATTTTATTGATGGAAACAGGCTGCCAGCGCAAAGGCGGCCAGTCACGATG
>JALUTJ010000064.1 GCA_027057985.1 Chromatiales bacterium | reverse complement strand
CGATATGCGAGGTATCGGTGAAGACGTTATGATCGGTAATCGCCATTTTCAGCACGGGTACTTCCAGCTGACGAATCCATGGCCGGATACTCTCTGCAACCTGCATGTCACTCATTAATGACTGGAAGACGTTACTGGCAATATCGATGATCTGTCCTTCACGGGCACTGATCACCTTGTTCTCGATACCCTGGCTGGCAAGAATGTTCTGAATCTTGTCTTTCAGGGTTTTTTGCTTGTCATCTGCCTGTTCCGCATAGTCATAACCCGCTAATTGCTGGCTGGAGAGCGCATTGAGCAGGTCGCCGGGACTAAAGTACTGAACATTAGCGCCTGCTGCCGCTTCAGGGTTTGAAGTAAGCTGTTCACTGGGTACACCGGCATGAACCTGCTCCAGGTTGGACTGCAGACCACGTATATCACTAAAGACATCCAGCAGTCCCGGTGATTGCACCGCTTCAGGCGATGGCTGTTGTTGCTGGTGAATCGTCCGCACCAGCTCTCGACCCTGTTCGGGTGAATGCATGGGAGCAGCACCCGCGGCCGGGATATTGCTGACATTGGTCTGGTGCCCTGCCGTCGCCTGTCCAGCGCTGCCCTGAGCTGCCTGTGCCGTACCCGCTGCGGGGGCGACACCACCTGCCCCCGGCTGAGGGGCAACACCAGGATGGGCAGTCGCTCCCGCCCCTGAAGCCATTCCACCCTGGGGTATGCCTGCCTGTGGTGCAGCTCCAGCATGGGCACCGCCTCCACCAGCAGGCATTAACGGCGGTAGTGGTGCTTCACCACTGTCCATAAAGTCACCTTCAAACTGTGGTTCCTCTTCCTCCACGGCAGGTGCTGCTGCAGAAGCTGCTCTTTTCGGTGTCTTTGAGCGTTCGATAGCAAACTTCAGTTTAGGCAGGACATCATTATCAATAAAGAACTTGTTCAGAGTCTTATACAGATCCGGCGCAATTTTGATATAGATATCACGAAATGCGGTATAGCAGACCAGCTTGACCGCATGCTGAATTTCGATGTCGTCGATGGCATCCTGAAACGCCTGGGCAAACAGCGCCGGGCCAAACGGATTATTTTTTTTGTTGATCTTTGCCTTGTAGAGCACACTGGCACGGCGTTCAATCTTGCTCAGTTCATCACGATTATCGGCATCAACGTTATTGATAATGCTGGAAATCGATAGCCAGTTATCCAGTTCATCCTCTTCCACCAGGGAAAGGTTATCGAGTGAAATCTCGTTTTCTTCCTGCTTTTCTTCTTCGTGCAGAATACTCTCGGGTGAGTAATTTTTAATTTTCTGCGTATAGGATTCGATAAAGGCCTGAGTAATCCTGTTCTTGTTCTTTTCCAGCGTACCCAGTGAATCAAACAGAGCATTCTGCTTGGCCATGTCATAGGTTTCCCTGGCCGCTTCAAAGAAATGATCCGAAATGCTGGCATGGAACTTCTGCATCAGGGGCTTGAGCTCACTGGCCACCAGCTGGTGCGCTTCCTGCAAAATCTGTTTAGCGGGCTTGCCCTTAAAGGTATCCGGAGCCGAAGAATAATCACCACCATTGGCTCGGTTTTTCTGCGCCGCAAACTTGTGCAGGCTCTGAATGGCGGAAAGATCCGGATTGACGAAAGCAACGCCGATATAGCCACTTTCTGCTCGCATTACTTTAATCGTAAAGCGCAGTGTTTGCTCGGCACCATTGTGTTCAATCTGGGTGGTTAAGGTCAGCTCTTCACCGATGGCAGGATTAAACGTTGAGCCACCCATGAGTGAATTATCCACCAGCTCGATAAACATACCACCAATACAGTAATCCTTGATAATCGCGGAACGGGAAATCTGAGCAGGATTAGTCAGGGTAGATTGAAGCACCACCGGGTAA
>JALUTJ010000063.1 GCA_027057985.1 Chromatiales bacterium | reverse complement strand
GTTCGGGGCTAAACAGCGGCTCATTACCCATCGTATAAGAGGGAGGCAGGCTTCCAAAACTATCCACATCTGCCGCTGCGGGAGCTGAGGCGAAATAATTATCCTGCGCAGGAATATCCATACCGAGTGGTGATGCTGGGGCTGCGGTAGCGACATCAGCTGAGGCCATATCTGCGAAAGGTCCACTTGCACTATCGGCAAGCGGTTGCTGTTCTGGCTGGAAAATACTGGCCAGGAATTCATAATCACCGAGGGTGAATTTGTCCCCATCACTCAGCTTGACAGTATTTCCCTTACCAACAGGTTCTGCAGCGCCATTGAAGAATGTGCCATTGGTACTGATATCGGTGAGATAATACTGGCCATTTTCAAAAGTAATTTGTGTGTGTTTCGAGGAGATAAAGCGTTCAGGATCTTCAAGCACCCAGTCATTATCAGCACCACGACCAATCGTTCCACCCTGCTGGGCGAAGGTATGCGTGTTTTTGGTATTGTCCGCGTTTTCGGGAAACTTGATGATTGAAATGACTATCGACATACAAATATCATCCTGATAAACAGCTCGGTTCCATGTAGTGATAATATGACTTCATAATATTCTACACTGGCAACCGAATATCCTTATTGGTTATTAGCGAATGCAGGAATGCGATTTCCGGCTAATTCACCCCTTGTATTTGAGCCCCTATCATACAATGACTTTTCAAAAGTGCCAAGTCACTTGTGTAAATTCTTACATCTTAAATATGTGCTTCAGTTGGCATTTTTGAAAATATATATAAAGTATGTTTAGTGGTACCTGCCTCAGGGCAATGAAATAATCTATAAAAAATGTACCATTTGTTCAAAATCAGGCAAACAGGCTTTGACAAGTGGCTAACAATATTTTATAAATACCCTGTATTCAGTAGAACCACTTTATTGGTACACAGGAAGTAAGTAAATTTTGATAGCACCCAGCTAATCGACGAACAAGGACGTAGCGATGACATCTGAAACAATAATCGATATCAATACCCTGCTAGAACCCATTAGTGAAGATAACCCTGCAGGTACCGATATTCGTGAAGATGCCTCTCCTTCTTCGATTTACTACACCATAAAAGATGCCCGCAATGCCGCCCGTGCCGCTGAACGTAACAGCATGTTTGATGGTGGTAGTTCAGAAGCCGATGAAAACTGGCGCAAAATCCTTGAGCTGGCACCTGAAATTCTAAAAAATAACGCCAAAGACCTGGAGATTGCCTGTTGGTATACCGAGGCTTTGCTGCGGCGTCATGGTTTCTCCGGCTTACGCGCCGGCTTTGCCATTATTCGGCAGATGATAGAAAACTACTGGGACAACCTTTACCCTATGCCAGATGAAGATGGTATTGAAACCCGTGTTGCCCCCCTTACCGGCCTAAATGGTGAAGGTGCCGAAGGTGTGCTAATTGCACCAATACGCAATGCGCATATTACTGAAGATCATGACCCCGGCCCATTCAACTTCTGGCAGTACAAGCAAGCACTGGATATCCAGAAAATTACCGATGAAGAAAGTCGAGCAGAAAAAACAGACAAAATCGGCTTTAATATTGAAGATATTGAAAATGTCGTAGCAGCATCCAGTGAAACATTCTTTGTCAACCTGCGTGATGATGTCGCAGCCTGTCTTGAAGATTACCGTGCCATTAGCAGAATGCTGGATGAGCACTGTGGTACCATGGATGCACCACCGACAAGCAATATCATTAATGCACTGGAAGAAACACTCGGCGTCATCAACCATGTCGGCAGATATAAATTACCGGATGAATCCTCCAATGAAGAAGCATTTAATGAAGATGGCAGCTCTGCTGAAGCCGCTACATCCGAGCAAGCCGTAGTCGGAGGTCCTATC
>JALUTJ010000062.1 GCA_027057985.1 Chromatiales bacterium | reverse complement strand
GCTGGGTGATGAAAAGACCCTGTTCCCGGATGTGCTGCAAACCCTCAAAGCGGCAGAAACCCTGATCAAGGAAGACTTCAAGGTCATGGTATATACCAGCGATGATCTGCTGATCGCCAGGGAACTTGAAGACATGGGCTGTGTCGCGGTGATGCCACTGGCGGCGCCGATTGGCTCCGGTCTCGGTATCCGTAATCCTTATAACATTCGCTTTATCGTTGAAGAATTGAAGGTGCCGGTACTGGTGGATGCCGGAGTGGGCACCGCTTCGGATGCTGCCGTGGCAATGGAACTCGGCTGTGATGGTGTGCTGATGAATACCGCCATTGCCAGTGCTCAGGATCCTGTGCTGATGGCCTCGGCAATGAAAAAAGCGATCCAGGCTGGCCGCGAAGCTTTTCTCGCCGGACGCATGCCGCGTAAACGCTATGCCAGTGCCTCATCACCACTGGATGGTACCTTTTTCTAAACGTTTCACCACAGAGAACACAGAGGTTCACAGAGCTTTTACAAAAAGACAGGTTATGTTATTCAACACATTATTAATTAACCTCTGTGTAACTCTGTGACCTCTGTGGTTTGAACCATGCCTGAATCTTCACCTTTTATTCGCCGCATTCGCTCCTTTGTCAAACGCGAGGGTCGTCTTACCGTCGGCCAGCAGCGCGCACTGGATACCCTGTTCCCGCACTATGGTATTGAATCATCTGAACAAAAACTGGACCTTGACAGTGTTTTTGGCCGCACTGCGCCTCGCATCCTGGAAATTGGTTTTGGCAATGGCACATCGCTGGCCGAAATGGCAGCAAAAAACCCACAACAGGACTATATTGGTATCGAGGTACATCGACCGGGCGTAGGCAACCTGTTAATGCAGATTGAAAAACAGAGCCTGACAAACCTGCGAGTCATCAATGACGATGCCGTGGATGTCCTCAATAACATGATTACCGATAATTCACTGGACGCGGTATACCTGTTCTTTGCTGATCCATGGCACAAGAAGCGCCATCACAAGCGACGTATCGTGCAACCGGAGTTTGCACAACTGGTTCGCAGCAAGTTAAAGACAGGCGGCCTGTTTCACATGGCAACCGACTGGGAAAACTATGCAGAGCACATGATGGAGGTCATGACTGCAGCAGCAGGTTATACTAATACTGCGGGACAGGGACAATACCTGCCCCGCCCGGACTACCGGCCACTGACCAAATTCGAGCAACGCGGCCAGCGACTCGGACATGGTGTCTGGGACCTGGTGTTTAAAAAAACAGGATAACCACTTATGCTGAAAAAAATTCTTGTGCTATTGCCACTGTTTATTTCATTACAGGCCTGTGCCATTGACGACCAGCAACAAAAAAAGCTGCATGAAGCCGGCCGCAACCTGCTAAACCAGTTCAAGCAACGCCCATTGACGACGCAGGAAATTGCCAGTGGCCTTAAGCAGGCGCTCGAGGTAGGTGCAAAGCGCGTTATTGATCGACTGGGACAGAAGAACGGTTACCTTAACAACAGGGCAGTGCACATTCCACTGACACCCCAGTTAAAACAGGTTCATAACACGTTGAAAAAGGTCGACTTGCAACGCTATACCGAAGAACTGGAAGTTAAGATGAACCGTGCCGCAGAGCTGGCCGCACCACGGGCAAAGCAACTTTTCTGGAATGCTATCAGGGCGATGCGCTGGCAGGACGTACAGGCTATCTACAAGGGGTCTAATGATGCAGCAACCCGGTATTTCAAACGTAAAATGACACCCGAACTGAGAAAAATGATGCGACCACTGATCCACCGGGTACTGGCCGAGGCAGGCGCGGTTCAGGTTTACAAACAGGTTGTTGATCAGTATCACCGCATTCCATTTGTACCGCGGCTTAAAAA
>JALUTJ010000061.1 GCA_027057985.1 Chromatiales bacterium | reverse complement strand
TCTGGTACAGCTTCCGGCTTAAAACTCATCAGCAACAGCAGGGCTTTAGTTACAGCCTTAAAAACCGTTTCGTTCTCTGGCTGGTGACACACCCTTATCTATTAATCACGTTAAAATTGTTTTCAGCCGCTGTATTTCTACTGGTTATCTATGCCGGGCTTTTTGGCACCCCGGTGCCTGAAAGAAATATTGCCACGGTACTGACCTGGACCATCTGGTGGTCGGGTGTGGTGTTGAGTGTATTTTTTGTCGGCTCGGCCTGGTGTGCAATTTGTCCCTGGGATGCGCTGGCAAACTGGCTGGTGAAATGGAAACTCTGGCAACGAGGTAATGAACAGAACTCTTTAAATCTGCGGGTACCAAAAGTTCTACGCTCGGTCTGGCCAGCATTAATGATGTTCGTGGTCTTGACCTGGCTGGAACTGGGAGCCGGTATTACGATAAGTCCCTATGCAACGGCATTACTGTCCCTGCTTATGGTTATTCTGGCGACGGTATCCTTACTGGTATATGAGCGTAAGGCTTTCTGTCGTTACTTCTGCGCGGTAGGTCGAACCCTGGGCGCATATAGTGCAATGGCACCGATTGCTCTGCGCCCCATAGACAGTGATACCTGTAAATCCTGTGATACGCTGGCCTGTTATAATGGTACGGATAAAATTGAACCCTGTCCGACACACCTGGTCATGGGATCATTGAAACAGAACACCTACTGTATTTCCTGTGGTGCCTGTAGTGTGGACTGTACTTATCAGAATGTTAGCTGGCAGTTACGCGGTGTTGGTAGCGAAGTCACGAGCCTGTCACGCAAGGCGGCGATGCGAGCACGCGTTGATGAGGCTGTTTTTATCCTGGGACTGGTAAGCTTAACCACTTTTCATGGTCTCACCATGATGCCGTACTGGGAAAGCAGTATTCGTTCACTCGCCCGCCATATCGGCGATTCCGGTCAGTTGCTGGGAAGTTTTTCTATTGTCATGTTTGCCAGTATATTGATCCCGGTTTTGTTTTATCTTGTAACGGTAAAACTGACACAGAATTTATTACGTCTTAAAGAAGATTTTAAACGTGTTTTCTCTGCACTGGCGGTCAGTATACTGCCACTGGCTTTCACCTACCATATTGCACATAACCTGACACACCTGGTTCGGGAAAGCCGGGGTTTCTGGGATGTGGTGGCAAATCCCTTAGGTATAGATACCAGTCCACTGACCATGATGGAGCGGCATAGTCGCCACTTGCATCCCCTGATTCCGGATACTGCTACATTTGCACTGCAGGGATTGTTGATCCTGTTTGGTTTCTGGCTCGCAGTCCATTTTGCAAGACAACGTGTACAACAGCTGTCTGCAACAGGTAATACTACACTGCTGGCATTTCTACCGATATTGCTGTTTGTTGCCAGTATCAGCCTGGCCGATCTGTGGTTACTGATGCAGCCCATGGTTATGCGCATGTAAAGGAATAATATTATGCTGACAAGGTTTAGAAATCTTTTAAAAAAATACTGTAAACTAAGTTCTGATTTTCCCGTAGTGGTATTTTTTAGTGTCTTCTTTCTTGGGATTATTTTCTGGGGCGCTTTCAACACGGCAATGGAAGTCACCAATACCGAATCATTCTGTATTTCCTGTCATGAAATGAAAGATACTGTCTACCAGGAATACAAGGAAACCATACATTTTTCCAATCGCACCGGGGTAAAGGCAAGTTGTCCGGACTGTCATGTGCCTCGTGACTGGGGACACAAGGTGCTTAGAAAAATAAGTGCCAGTAATGAGTTGTTTCATAAGCTGATTGGTAGCATCGACACAAAGGAAAAATTTGAAAACAAACGCCTTGAACTGGCAGAAGATGTGTGGAAAGTGATGCGCAGTACCGATTCACGGGAATGCCGTAACTGTCATTCTTTTGATGATATGAATGTCAGAAAACAGAAAAAAAATTCACGTCTTGCGCATGAACGTGGTATTAAAAAAGGACTAACCTGTATGGATTGTCACATGGGTATCGCGCATCATATTGCAAAAAATTTTGATAAAGACCTGACGTTACACAATCGTTTTAAACGTGAAAATCGCCCCTGTGCCGACTGCCACAAGGGCATGCAGCAGGCGGAATGGTAATGGACCGCCGGGATTTTTTTCGTAAAGGATTTGGCAAGGCGGCCGAAGCTGTCGTCAAAGGGGCAGATAAACGCGCTGCTGCAAAGGCCAAAAAATGGATCCGCCCGCCGTTTGCCGTGGATGAGCTTGAATTTCTGCTGGCCTGTACACGCTGTAATGCCTGTATCGAAGCCTGTTCTTATGCAGTGATCTTTCCTCTTGCCGCCCGGCTGGGTGCTGATGTTGCTCATACCCCGGCGATGGATTTATTAAAAAAGGGCTGTCACCTGTGCAATGACTGGCCCTGTGTTACCGCCTGTGAAACAAATGCACTGCTACTGCCGGAGGAAGAGAACCCGGTACCGGCAAAACTGGCGATTGCCCGGATAGATGAGAACGCTTGCCTGCCTTTTTCCGGGCCTGAATGTGGTGCCTGTGTTGCCGTCTGTCCGAACCCGGGTGCACTGGTTTTAGAATCTGAAAAACCGGTTATTGACCAGGAACAATGTCTCGGCTGTGGCTTATGTCGAGAAGCCTGTATTGTCGAAGACAAGGCCATAACGATTAGCTCGGTTTACCTTGAAGAAACAACAGTGTAGATACCATCTACAGTCACCAATATAAATCTGCATCATTATAATGTAATGGTGATCATAGCGCCGCCTAAAGGACTTCGGCTTACCTGCATACTACCCTGATAAAGCAATAACATATCATTGACCATGGCAAGGCCGAGTCCATGTCCCGGCGTGGTTTCATCGGCACGTTGTCCTCGCTTTAGAATTTTTTCCTGCATCGCATCGCTGATTCCGGGGCCATCGTCTTCGATAATAATGCCTGTTTTATTATTTTCCTTTATTGCCTTAATACGAACCTGTTGCTGGCACCATTTATAAGCATTTTCCAGCAGGTTGCCGAGCAGTTCATACAGATCACCCTCGTCGATGGCCATACGGATATCATCATGCATATCAATATCGAGCTTCACCTGCTTGTCCTGATAAACCTTGTTCAGGGTATTGCTGATTTTTTCTGCGACCGGTTTTATGCGACAGGCTTCTTTTAACTGTGCCTTGCCAACCGTGGCGGCACGCTGTAGCTGGTATTCAACGATGGCATTGATGGTTTTAATTTGCTCCAGTGCCGTTGTTTTTTCACTGCTGTTAATCTGGCCTTCAGCCTTATTAAGTATTCCCTGTAGCACAGCAATGGGGGTTTTTAGACTATGTGCCATATTGCCCAGCGCGTCACGGTAGCGAGCAAGTTGCTGTTCTGCCGAATCAAGTAAAGCATTAAGATTATTTGTCAGTGGTTCGATTTCTTTCGGGTAGCGGCCTTTGAGTCTTTGCTTTTTATTTTGTTCGATCTCCAGTAGATCGCTGGCAACCTGTCGCAGAGGTTTAAGGCCCCAGCGCAGGATAAGAAACTGGCCCAGGAGTAATACCAGGCTGACCCCGGCAAGCCAGCCCCAGAGGTTTTGCCGAAACAGGATAATCTGTTCATCGAGTACCCGGTTGTTCTGGGCAACCTGGAAGGTAAAAGCCGCTTCATCACTGTCGGTAACCCAGCTGGTAGCAAAATTCACCAGGGTATAGTGTTGCCGGGCATGGCTAAAACTGGAAAAGCGGAACTTGCCGGTTTCAGGCTGGAGTACCTCAGGCAGGGAAACGGTCTGTGCCGATAGTGAGCTCCAGATGGTTTTTCCCTTGCTATCCAGCACCCTCGCCACCAGGCTGGATTCTGCCAGGTTGAGTCGGGGTTCGGTGACTTCTGCAGGGAGTTGAAGCTGGTTATTATCATCCAGCTCAGCGGCGGCCAGCAGGCTGTAAACCTGGGTGCGCAGGTTATCGCGCTGGGCCTGTTTTACATTATTCTGAAACGCCTCATCCAGAACCAGCCCGGTCAGTCCCATGAACAGCAACAGGGTAATAAAGGCAGAAACCAGAATCCTGGAGTGAATCGAGTTATTCACGTCTTTATCCGTTGTCTTTTTCCAGTTTCCAGCGATAACCCCGGCCGCGCAGAGTCTCTATCGGTTTCAGGCTTCCATCCGGATCCAGCTTTTTACGCAGGCGGCCGATAAATACCTCGATAACATTACTATCGCGATCAAAGTCCTGGTCATAGATATGTTCGGTCAGTTCAGTTTTAGAAATGACCCGCTCGGCATTCATAGCCAGGTACTCGATCACCTTGTATTCATAAGCGGTCAGTTCCAGCTGTTCATTATTTACGCTCACACTTTGTTGCGAGGTATTGATTCTGATATCAGCAAACTTGAGTACAGGTTGACTGACACCAGCAGCTCGGCGTAGCAGGGCACGACTCCGTGCCAGCAATTCTTCATGATGGAAGGGTTTTACCAGGTAATCATCGGCACCGGCTTCGAGTCCTTCTACCTTGTCCTGCCACTTTCCACGTGCGGTAAGAATCAGAACCGGGAAGGTTCTGTTGTTAACGCGCCATTGGCGGATAACCTCGATACCGGAAAGCTGTGGTAAACCGAGATCGACGATAGCAAGATCAAAAGGATACTCATTTCCCATATAGAGCCCGGTTTTACCATCTTCCGCAACGTCAACCGCATAGCCCTGCTGTTGCAGGTACTGTTGCAATTGCTCGCGCAGGTTAGGTTCATCTTCAACGATCAGTAAACGCATGGCTGATCCTAATTTGCAGAAACTTTAAAAACACGTACCTTGCCGGAGGGTAGCAGAACTTTTATCTTATGAATGCGTTTACCCTTCTCGCTAACGGTTCTGGCTGAGAGGATTCGTCCTCCTGTTTTCTGCTTTAGTGAACGAATTGCCTGTTTCAGGGATGTACCTGTCTCGGCCAGTAGCATGGTAGTGGGCACCTGACTTGCCATCATCAGTGGACTGGCGTGGCTGCCAGTAATCAAAAGTACGAGAGAGGGTATAAGAAACAGGTATTTCATATTTTTTTCCTGGCTGTGTTAGGTGAAGATACGGGTCAGCCATGACTGACCCGTAATACAAGGATAACCAAGCTGTCACCATTTCACCAGATTTTTCAGGTTCAGCGGTGGCTTATATCATTCACAGCAGCGCCAAACAGGGCACCACCAAGGATAGCAGCCGGGTCACCATCACTCAGAACTCCACCGACAATACCTCCGGCAATCATGGGTAGTGCCGGGTTATGCTCACGAACAATGGGGTAGTAATTAGCTCTGTGTCCTGGACGGTAATAGCCTGAATGGCGTGGGTAAGCATGGCGGTAGTAACCACGGGGTGTATTTCTGTAAATATACTTATCGATATGCTTGTAGCCGTTTCTGCGATAAACATGCTTTTCAACCTGGCGATTGCCAAAATTCCTGTAAACATGCTTTTCTACTACGCGGTTGCGGGTTTGCCAGCGATGGTCACGTCTTTGCTGACGGTGGATTTTCCGCTCGAATCGCCCCTCATAGGTTCGATCATGGCCGCGCTCACTATAACCACGATGATGTTCGTGCGCCTGGGCAATGCTCATGCTTGCCATGCCAAGTACTAAAATACTGATTCCGGAAATAATGATTTTTTTCATTCTGGTTCTCCTTTTTTTAAACAATGTTTAGCTGTTATGGAGAACTATAGACAGGCCAGGCTGAACCGAAGCTGAATAAGCAGATTTTTCAGGAAAATCACTAAAAAGCTTGAAAAAACAATAAGATATAGCAAAAAAGTCATGGTGTGTGGTAAATCTAAAAGCAGGGCGGATAGAAAGTTATAATATTTTATGACAGATTCATTTCCATTTTGCCGGACAAATTACATAATACCAGCATCTGTTTATTTACTAAGTAAAGGGATATTACAATGCCTGAAAGTATCGATTATAAATTTCTAAGTCAGCTGGAAGGTGGTAGTAAGACTATTGGTTATGTTCCAGCAGCAAATGTGAGTAAAAGTGGAGTTACTATTGCGACCGGGTTTGATCTGGGACAGAGAAATGAAGCTGATTTAAAAGCTCTTGGACTATCAGCCACACTTATAGCTAAACTAAAGCCTTATTTGGGAAAAAAAGCAAACGATGCTCAAAAGGTTTTAAAAAAATCACCTCTTGCTATTACTTCTGCTCAGGCTGAAGAGATTAATAAGGCGGTCAAAAAAAAGCATATTGAGCAAATTCAGCAAAAATATAATGCTGCAGTTGGAAATAAGAAGAAATTCTCTGACGTTCCACCACAGGCACAGACTGTAATTGCTTCTGTTTCATTTCAGTAT
>JALUTJ010000060.1 GCA_027057985.1 Chromatiales bacterium | reverse complement strand
CGGCCATACTCTTCTTCTAGCGCCCTGACTGCCTTGCGGATATTATTTTCCGCATCGATATTACTGCCAATACTGATATAGACTCTTGCCATACTTATTCCGGTTTCTGACCACGTTCAATAATAATACCCACGCCACTGGCATCGGTAATTGCCTTGCCCTTGTTCAGTTTTAGACGTACCCAGGGCACATCAAACTCTTCAAGGATAATCCGGGCACATTCCTCGGCCAGCCGTTCCACCAGCAGGAAGTCACTCTGCTCGACAAAACTTTTTAGCCGTTTAGATACCGCCTTGTAGTCAAGGGTGTGATTAATGTCATCAGTTGCAGCTGCCTTGCGAATATCCGCCGCCATTTCAATATCCAGGCTGACGGTTTGCCGGGTTTCACGTTCCCAGTCATAAATACCGATAATGGTGTCTATTTTTAAGTCGTTGAGAAAAATAATATCCATGCGCGCAAAGATACAGGATTAAAGGTTAAAGATAAATAAACTGAATTAGCAAAATTTTCAGCCGGTTTCCCCCTTTGTATTCTGTGGTTAAATTAAGTGTTCCAAATACCGGTTCACTGAGGGCTAATAAAAGGGTTTGGGAGGTAGAAAGCCGTTGTCGATCAAGACCCTGGGCCGCAGGGAGAGCGGCCCCCGAGCCTACAGGGATGTATTTACGGCGTGTCTTGATCGGCAATGGCTGAATTACCTCTATTTACAGCAACTATAATTTTGATTTTTAAATCTTTAAACTTTACATGTATTTGGAACAGCAATTTAATCACTGCCTTTTCAATTTTTCTATTGTCACCTCCCCGGCAAATCTTGTACCTTTCGGCTATGGATATTCAATTCGCTAGTCTCGATTATATTGTTATTGTTGCCGCCTACCTGGTGGGCTCACTTTCCTCTGCCATTATTGTCTGTAAAATCATGGACTTGCCTGATCCGCGAGGTGAAGGCTCCGGAAATCCGGGCGCAACCAATGTGCTGCGCTTTGGCGGGAAAAAGGCCGCCGCTATTACCCTGGCCGGTGATATGCTCAAGGGGCTGATCCCGGTACTTATCGCCCACTTCCTGCAGCTGGGTATGACCACGATTGCCCTGACCGGTTTTGCAGCTTTTCTTGGTCACCTCTACCCTGTCTTTTTCCAGTTCAGGGGCGGCAAAGGGGTCGCCACCATGCTCGGTGTCATGCTGGGCTTCAACTGGCTGGTGGGTGTGGCGACGGCCGGGACATGGCTGTTTATGGCAAAGATTGTCAAAATTTCATCGCTCTCAGCACTGGTGGCCACGGCACTGGCACCGGTATATGTCTGGCTCTGGTTCAATGCCCCGGCTACCGTTATCCTCACTGCGGCCATGACCGTGATTTTATTCTGGCGACATCGCTCCAATATCCAGAACCTGCTCAAAGGCACCGAAGACACCATTGGCACCGATGTGTCTGATAAATAAGACATCAATAATGCCCTTACCGTATATCGCGGTATTTTTTAAATCGCTGGCAGTGATTCCAGGTCCCAGCGCGGACGCGCGGTAAAGGCCAGATTTTCATGCTCTCCGGCCAGTAATCGCTGGCAACCGGCAAAAGCGATCATGGCACCGTTGTCGGTACAGAATTCCAGCCTCGGGTAGTAGACACGGGCTTTTTCTTTTTTGACCATTTCTTCGAGTTTTTGTCGTAAGTGGGTATTCGCGCTCACCCCCCCGGCAATGACCAGGCTGCGAGTTCCGGCTTGCTGTAATGCCCGCCGGCATTTGATTGCCAGTGTTTCCACCACCGCAGTTTCAAACGCCAGCGCGATATCGGCCCGATCCTGTTCGGACTGAGTCGAGTCCTGCCAGGTATTCAGGGTAAAGGTCTTGAGGCCACTGAAACTGAAATCCAGCCCCGGCCGGTCGGTCATTGGCCGCGGAAAACGGTATTTATCCGGCTCACCTTTTTCTGCCAGTGCTGCCACCGCCGGGCCACCGGGATAGCTTAGCCCCAGCATCTTTGCCGTCTTGTCGAAGGCTTCACCGGCGGCATCATCCAGGGTGTCACCCAGCACCTGATAGCGACCAATCCCTTCGACATTCACCAGCATGGTATGCCCCCCGGAAACCAGCAGTGCCACAAAGGGAAACGCGGGTGGTTCTTTTTCCAGCATCGGTGCCAGCAGGTGCCCTTCCATGTGGTGCACCGCCACGGCCGGGATTTTCCAGCCATAGGCCAGGCTACGGGCAATGCCGGCACCGACGAGAAGCGCCCCGGCCAGGCCCGGGCCCGCGGTATAGGCCACACCATCGAGCTGTTCTGCCTTTATCCCGCTCTCGGCAAAAACCTGCTCGATCAGGGGCAGGGTTTTGCGAATATGATCCCGCGAGGCCAGCTCGGGCACAACCCCGCCGTATTCAGCGTGCAGCGCCACCTGACTGTAGAGCGCATCGCCTAAAAGCCCTTTTTCCGAGTCAAAAAGGGCGATTCCTGTCTCATCGCAGGAGGTTTCTATTCCCAGTACCAACATATTCGCTATTATTTCACTCTTTTGTGCGTGGATCTTTGCATTTTTACCGGACAGGTATTAAACTTGCGCGCTTTCTCAATTGCAACAACCTATTTTAGAGGTAATGATTACATGCCTGCTGTGCGCGTAAAAGAAAACGAACCATTTGATGTCGCTCTGCGTCGCTTCAAGCGTTCCTGTGAAAAAGCCGGTGTTCTGTCAGAAGTTCGCCGTCGCGAATTCTACGAAAAGCCGACCGCTGTTCGCAAACGTAACAAAGCCGCTGCGATTAAACGTCATCAGAAGAAAGTTTCCCGCGATCGTAATCGTCTGAAGCGTTTATACTAAGTCCGGATATTCCTGCCGTCTCGCCCAGAGGCGGTGACTTCTCGCCTTTATGACCGATTCCGCTCTCAAAACCCGCATCAATGACGACGTCAAGGCTGCCATGCGTAGCAAGGATAAAGAACGTCTTGCCACTTTGCGCCTGCTGACCGCCGCAATCAAGCAAAAAGAAGTCGATGAGCGTATCGAACTGAACGATGATCAGATCATTGCCGTGCTGGAGAAAATGCTCAAGCAACGCAAGGACAGCATCGAACAATACGAAAAAGCCGGTCGGGATGAACTTGCAGAAGCCGAGCGCAAGGAAGTCACTATTCTCAAGGAATACATGCCGGAACAGCTTTCCGATGCCGAAGTCGATGCCCTTATCGAAGAAGCCATTAGTGCCACCTGTGCCAGTACCATGAAAGACATGGGCAAGGTCATGGGCATGCTCAAGCCAAAACTGGCTGGCAAGGCCGACATGGGCGCGGTCAGTGGCAAAATCAAGGCAAAACTTGCCGGTTAACCCCCCTCCCTCTCCCGTTTTGCTAATGACGGGAAACTTGACTGAGATCAATAAACCCCTTTTCGATTCACCCATAATATGCACTCCCTGAACCCCGGGTTCAGACTAAAAATGGAAATATGAGTGCAGTGAAAGCATGGTTTTATCGAATTATGTAAATACCTTTGGCCAGTTCCTGCTGGACAAGCACCAGCAGCGGGTACATAAAATTGCCATCGATGCCAATTTTACCTGTCCCAATCGTGATGGCAGTATTGGCCGTGGCGGCTGCAGCTTCTGTAATAATGTTTCCTTTAGTCCTAATGGCCGCAAGCCAGCACCACTGGATCAGCAGATTCATGCCGGACGCAAGGTATTGCGCAAACGCACCGGCGCCGAGAAATACCTGGCCTATTTTCAGGCCTATACCAGCACCTATGCCGATATCCAGACCCTGCGATGCCTGTATGACAGGGCACTGGCCGAGGAAGGGGTGATTGGTCTGTGCATTGGCACCCGGCCGGACTGTGTGCCACCCGAGGTACTGGATCTACTGGCCGATTACCGCGAGCAGGGACACGAGGTGTGGCTGGAGCTGGGGCTGCAATCGAGTTTCGATCATACCCTGCAGCGGGTCAACCGCGGCCATGATTTTGCCAGCTATGTCCAGGCCGTGCGGGCTGCACGGGCACGTGGTATCCCGATCTGTACCCACCTGATTATCGGCCTGCCCGGTGAAAACAGTTATCATGCCCGCATTAGCCTGCTGCGGGTGCTGGAACACGGTGTAGAAGGACTAAAACTGCATCCCCTGCACGTGGTCAAGGGTACCCGACTGGCCAATGAGTGGCGCCGTGGTGAATACCAGCCTCTGGCAATGTCTGACTATACCCGCACCGTGGCCGATTTAATCGAGCTGACTCCCGCCGAGATTACTTTTCATCGCCTTACCGGTACCGCGGACAAAAAAATCCTGCTGGCACCACGCTGGTGTTCGCAAAAATGGAATGTCCTCAATGCCATTACTGCCGAACTGGCACATCGTGGCCATGTTCAGGGCTATCGCTACGGGGCCACAGCCTGATGACGCAAAGACACCCCCACCCCGAACTGGTTTGCCCGGCGGGCAGTATGCCGGCCCTGCGTGCCGCCATCGACAACGGTGCCGATGCGGTGTATATCGGTTTTCGTGATGCCACCAATGCCCGCAATTTTCCCGGCCTGAATTTCAGTTATGAAGAAGCCCGTGATGCAGTGCAATACGCCCATGAACGGCAGGCAAAGGTACTGCTGGCACTCAATACCTTTCCCCAGCCTGCCGACTGGCCCATCTGGACTCGGGCTATCGATACAGCCGCCAGTATCGGTGTCGATGCCGTTATTCTTGCCGACCCCGGCCTGATGCGTTATGCCACGCGGCAATACCCTGAACTACGCCTGCATCTTTCGGTACAGGGCTCGGCCACCAACCAGCACGCCATTGCTTTTTTCAAACACCACTTCAATATCCAGCGCGTGGTACTGCCGCGGGTTCTCTCCGTGGCCCAGGTAGAGAAGGTGGTGGAAAACAGCCCGGTCGAAGTCGAGGTTTTTGGCTTTGGCAGTCTCTGCGTCATGGTGGAAGGCCGCTGTATATTGTCTTCCTACGTTACCGGCGAATCACCGAATTCCTGTGGCGTCTGCTCCCCCGCCAAAGCCGTGCAATGGCAGGAAACCCCGAGCGGACGGCAGTCACGACTGAACGGGGTACTGATCGATCAATATACAAAAAATGAAAATGCCGGTTACCCCACCCTGTGCAAGGGGCGTTTCCAGGTTGGGGAAAATACTTTCTACGCCATTGAAGAGCCGACCAGCCTGAATATTTTGCCGATCCTGCCACAACTGTTACAGATGGGTGTGGCCGCGATCAAAGTGGAAGGACGGCAACGCAGTCCGGCCTATGTCGCCCAGGTCACCCGTATTATGCGTGCCGCGCTGGATCACTGTATTGCCAGCCCGGAGCAGTACCAGCCTGACAGTCAGTGGTTAAAAGGGCTGGATCATGTGGCCGAGGGTAATACTGTCACCCTCGGCGCCTACCACCGAAGCTGGCAATAACCAGAGGTACCCGTATGCAACTTTCACTTGGTCCCGTTCAGTATTTCTGGTCAAGGGAAAAAATTTTTTCCTTTTATGCTGAAATAGCAGAACTCCCTGTCGATATTGTTTACCTTGGCGAGGTGGTCTGCGCCAAACGCCGGCAACTGAAATTGCAGGACTGGCTGGAAATCGCAGAGAAACTCAGCCACGCCGGTAAGGAAGTGATCCTTTCCACTCTGACGCTGATCGTTGCCGATTCCGAGCTCAGTCAGATGAAAAAAATATGTCACAACGCTTCCTATGCAGTGGAAGCCAATGACATGTCAGCCCTGCACCTGCTCGAGGGCCGTAGTGACTTTATCGTCGGCCCGCACGTCAATATGTACAATGCCGAAACCCTGGCGCTGCTGCATGAAACTGGAGCACGACGCTGGGTTTTCCCGGTCGAACTGTCACGGCAAACGCTGGCACAACTGCAACAGCAAAAACCGGCTACACTGCAAACCGAAGTCTTTGCCTGGGGCCATCTTCCGCTTTCCTTTTCTGCGCGCTGCTTCACTGCACGTGCTTTTGATCTGGCCAGGGATCAATGTGAATTTCGCTGTGAAGATTTTGAACACGGCATGCCCCTGTACACCCAGGATCAGCAGAACCTGTTTCTGGTTAACGGCATACAGTTACAGTCAGGTGTTCCCTGTAACCTGCTGCCTGAATTAGATGAATTACGACAACTTGGTGTAGATGTATTACGTATTTCACCACAGGCAAAAAACATGGCGGCAATTATTCAGGCCTTTAGAACTGCACTCGATAACGATGCAACAACAGCGGAATTACCCATGCCAGAAGACGGCTGGTGCAATGGATACTGGCATGGTGAAGCTGGTATGAGCTGGCTTACTAATTAATCCTAATTATATGGATTTCTTTCTCAACCTCAAACATCACAATAAAAATA
>JALUTJ010000059.1 GCA_027057985.1 Chromatiales bacterium | reverse complement strand
CTTCTATCTTTGACGTTGAATTTACCGTATCCAGCCATCGCCTTAATATCGACAAAATCGACAATACCCTTGCCACCTCAAGACATATTGCCAGTCGAAATATGACCGTTACCGAACGTCAATGGATCAAAATCAATACTGGTCTCTCGGTACCGGTAGCCAGGCGTGTGCGCTATGCCGATGGTACCGAGCGACAGAGCTTCCGTTTTGTCAAAGTGAAAAAAAGTTATATCCTCAAGATGCACGAATTCAGTGGCTGGTCAGTTATCCAGATTGGAATCAACCAGCGAAATGAAGACATACAACAGGCCATTGCCGATACCAGACTCGACACCACGGTTGTAGGCAAAACCGGTGAATGGATCGAGATTGCTGCCAGTAAACCTGATAGCAGTGATAACAAAGGCAATTACCCGATTTATCTTTATCTAAAAATTAAACTGAAAAAATTACCAAAAAAACCTGACTTAAATAAAGAAAAACCAGAAAACACTCCATGAAAATTGACTACACAGTAAAGCTGCACAATCCCCACGCCCATTTATTCCGGGTTCAATTAAAAATTGAAGATATAGAAGAAGATATACTCACAGTCTCTCTCCCCAACTGGATTCCCGGTAGCTACATGATCCGGGATTTTGCAAAGAATATTGTCACCCTGAAAGCAATATCAGACACGGGTGAGCTGCAAACAACGAAGCTGGATAAAAATCACTGGCAAATTGCCGGCATCAGTAAAAGTGTAATGATTGAATACGATGTCTATGCCTGGGATCTTTCTGTTCGCAGTGCCCATCTCGATATGACTCATGCTTTTTTTAACGGCACTAGCCTGTTTCTTGCGGTGAATGGCTACGAAAACCTGCCCGTTACCGTTGAGCTGCAACAATCTGATAATGCGCCCTACAATTCATGGCGTGTAGCAACCAGTTTAAAGTCCGTAAAGACAAACATCTCTGGCTTTGGCCAATACCAGGCCAGTAATTATGATGATTTAATCGATCACCCGGTTGAAATAGGTACCCATGCCGAGTTTAGTTTCACTGTCGAAAATACACCGCATCGCATGACCTTAACCGGTATACAGAATGCAGATATAGAAAGAATTAAATCTGACCTGGTTAAAATCTGCCAGCAACATTGCGATATGTTTAATGAACTACCTGATATAGTACAGTATATCTTTCTTGTAATGGTTGTGGGTGATGGTTATGGCGGACTCGAGCATCGTAGTTCAACCAGCCTGCTCTGTAGTCGTGACGATCTGCCTTCTAAAAACGAACCCGCCGATCCCGACGAAAAGTACCGTAACTTTCTCGGCCTGTGTAGCCATGAATATTTCCATAGCTGGAATGTTAAAAGGATCAAGCCTGCCGTTTTTCAACCTTATGATCTCAACAGAGAAAGCTACACCCAACAACTCTGGGCATTCGAAGGCATCACTTCCTATTATGATGAACTTGCACTGGTGCGCAGTGGCGTTATCTCGGTCAACAGTTATCTTGAACTGCTGGGTCAGACCATAACTCGAGTTATTCGCGGTACAGGCCGCCACCTGCAAAGTGTGGCAGAATCCAGCTTTGATGCCTGGACGAAATTCTATAAACAGGATGAAAGCGCACCGAATACTATCGTCAGTTACTATGCCAAGGGGGCATTGATTGCACTGGCACTGGATTTGACTATTCGCCGCTCCACAGAGAATAAAAAATCGCTGGATGATGTGATGCGCTACCTGTGGCAAAACTATGGTAAAAAAGGAAAAGGGCTTGAAGAAGGTGAAATAGAAAAAATAGCCAGCGATATCAGTGGTTGTGACTTGCAGGACTTTTTCAATCGCTATCTTTATGGCACAGAAGATTTACCACTCGATACGCTTTTAAATGATATAGGTA
>JALUTJ010000058.1 GCA_027057985.1 Chromatiales bacterium | reverse complement strand
GCGCAGGGCTTCATTTAACAGTGGCCGCTGCCACTTTTGTGACAGCACCTCAACCCGAAAACCATGCTGGCAATACTGAATGATACGACGTGTCAGTGAGCCCTGATCAAACAACCACGGCGCAACATCCGCCGGAACCGCGTCACCCGGTAACATGGCACGGGTACGCCAAAGTGGCTCCTCGGGCATATGAGCAAAAATGGGGGCTGATGGTCGCAATGGATTCTCTAAAAAGTAAAATAAAACCAATAATATCGCATTATGCCTATATGGAGAAAGTGGCAAAATCTCGCTAATCACATAATATTAGGTATGAATATCTCAACGATTATATTACTTACATAGTTAAATACGGTATTTTTTGAATCTTATGTTTATCCTGCCTTACAACACCGAACTCAGGCTTGCCAGTCGCCCTTATGTGGTTTATTCAATCATACTTCTGTGCTTTATAATTTTTTATTTCCAGCTACAGAGTAATAAGAGGGTTGATGCGGTCTTTGAGTCCTATTGTGCTTCTATTCAGGCTAAAGAGGGTGAGGAAACCGATGAATATGACTATATGCGAAGAAGCCCAGGGCTGTGTTATTTTTACCTTTATTTACTCCATTATCGTTCTAATCCAGAGGACTGGATTGAGTATCAACTTAAAACATTTAAAGATAAATACTCACGAGAACTACTGGAAAAATATGCGGTTTTTGAATTAGAACACTACGAGGAATTTCGCCAAAGAGAGATTCCCGATAGTCTCGATGAAAAACTGATGTATTTTCCGGAGACATTCAACCCGGTAAAAATGCTGACCTCGGCACTTTCTCATAGTGGCTGGTCTCATATTATTTTTAATCTCATCTTTTTCTTTGCTTTTGCGCCTGCGCTTGAAATTATTATAAGAAACAAACTCAAGTTTATTGGGCTAATAGTCATTCTCTCATTTGTCATTGGTATTGCTTATTCGCTTGTCTCTCTGGCAAGAGATCAAAATATCCCTACACTTGGTCTTTCAGGTGTCGTTACAGGCATGATTGGTCTTTCCGCCTTCCTGATGCCGCAGGCGCGGATAAGGACTGTTTTCTGGTACTTTAGTTTTGCCAGGGTCTTTAGCATCCCCGCGTGGATTCTGGCTGCCTGGTTTATTGGCTGGGATATATATGACCTGTTCACACGCACTAGTAATGGTGGCGTCAATTTAACCGCACATGTTACTGGTGGTTTAGCTGGCTACTTTTTCGGTGTGATGTTCTTTAAAAAAGAAAAACAACTGGCGCAGTATGAACTTAATCTTGAAATTGACTATATGCGTTCAAAACGCGAGGGGATTTCCAGCATTGCCACTTTATTCAAGGGAGACAGGGCTTATGTTGATAACAAGCAAAGAGAAGAGCAGGCCAGACGAGATTTTGAACGCTATAGTGAAACCCTTTATCGCTATGTAAAGGCAGGTAAGACCGGCGAAGCGAATCTTCACCTGCTTGAAAAATATGATCTTTTTGCCAATAGCCCGGAGATTTATATCGATCTGTTCCATGAAATTGGTCAATGGAAAAAGAAACGGGTTTATTTCTGCACGGCACGGTTGATTATTGATCTACTGATAGAGAATAAAAAATACGGTCTGCTGGCCGAGGTAATTAAATCTGTTCTTGAAGAGGATCCTGACTTTGTTATCGGCGATCCAAAGGATCTGCTGATTATTATTAACCAGCTAATCTCTTTTCATGAATATAAAATTGCTTATCAGCTGGTGAAAGATGCCGAGAAAAAATACGACAGCCATGTCAACCTGGTTGAATGCTCATTACTGGAAGCAAGAATACTCTGGGATCACCTGGATCAGGCCGATAAAGCAAAAGAAATTTTACAATCCAGGATTGATAAAGTAGATACTGATGATA
>JALUTJ010000057.1 GCA_027057985.1 Chromatiales bacterium | reverse complement strand
TGCCAACGCGTGTTGTCAGTAAAAGATATTTACCACGACGCTGTACCGATTGAATAATGCTGCCCGGTAATTTCTTTTTTAAGCTACCAGGAATTGGCCAGCGCAGGTTGCGGTTACGGACGATAACATTACTAATTTCCTGCTGCTCAATATGCGGAGCAATACCACTGCGTGTGGTTTCAACTTCAGGTAGTTCCGGCATTATGGTTTATCATCTTTATTTGTTGCAGCGTGTAATAATTTTTCCTTGCGATCGGCTGAGAGCATAAAGCGCAGGCCACGATCGATATCCACCAGGTTGAATTTCTGTTTTCCACTTTCAATTTTAAAGCGGTAACGGTTACCGTTTTCAAACTCAATGGTTATATCTGGATGAAGGTTTTTTTCAGAGGCTATTTTCTGGATATCGAAAGCCTGGCTCAGTTTCCATTCATCCACCAGTTTATTCAGCGCATCGGCAGAAAAGTTTTTATTTGTGGGTTCGACTTTCCAGCTGCTCTCTTTACGATAAAGACGGAGTTGTGGCAAATCCAGCAGGGTCATAGCGGCTTTTTCCGGAAGCAGACGGTGATCAAGATAGGCCTCGGCTTTGGCTACCAGCTGGTAGTAATACCTGTCTTCGATCATATGCAGGGTAGAGCCAATGCGCAGGTAACGATTGTAATTAAGTGATTTGTTATGACCAAAATCAATTTGCGTGTCATTAAATTTTACACTGAGTACCGGCTTTGCAAGTCCAAAATTTGCCGGCTTCAGTTTACCAAGGTCATTTTGTGACAGCGATACCGCTGAGAGCAGTTTCAGCATAGCTTCGATACGGTAGGGATTTGCCGGCAGTTGCCAGGGCTGCTGCATGAGCCAGCCCTGATCTGTTTTTTCCAGAACGATTTTTTTCTGAATGGCGGCGGCGTTATGCCGGTCGATTTCAATATGGTTGATATCACTGGCTTTGACCGTGGTGAGTTCTGGCAGTGCAATCGGCTTTTGTTTACCGGGTTCATAGATCACTAGCAGCACAAGGCCAATTACGGTAAGCAGCAGAGAGAGATTCAGCAAGTTACGTTTCGACATCATCAGCTATTACGACGCCTGTACCAGATAAGAATACCACTGATAAGCAGCACAAGTGGCAGTACCACAAGGAAGAACAGGCCAAAGATGGCGCCGGCAAGATCACTGATCACAATTTGCCTGTCGATGGCACTGTTATCCGGAATATCGAGAAAGTCATCATCATTACTGAGCCAGTTCATGATGTTAAAGCCAATACTCATATTACCCTGGTTGCCGAGATAGGTATTACTAAGAAAATCACCATCACCAAGAATAACAATGCGTTGCTGCTTTTTATTTTTCTCATCGTTCTTCTTTGTCATGGCAAGGCCAATGGTGAGCGGGCCAACAAAGTCACTGTCTTTATTGTAATCGATGCTACCTTTCAATACGCCAGTTTCGGACCAGCTACGGGGCGCGGTCTGTAAAAAAGGCTTGGCCTGCCAGTTATCTTTATCCTTGTTATGGACAATACCGACTGCGCGCGGGAAGATGCTGATGTACTGGAAGTCGCGGGTAATGGCATGTTGCGGATAACTGGTAATCAGGCTGAAGGTCGGATCCTTGATATTCAGCATTTGTGTTGTTGGATCGACAATGGTGCCGGGGTAAAAATCGATGCCCAGTAGATCAGCCAGGGGTTTCAGACCATGCAATGATGTTGCCGGTTCCTGTGCCCACAGCAGGTTACCACCCTGTTTAATATACTCCAGCAGCAGTTTGACTTCACCGGGTAAAAAGTCGGTTTGTGGACTGGCAATGACCACGGCACTGGCATTTTCGATGCGTGGGTTTTCTGCCAGTTTCAGCAGGGCGGTTTTAAATCCCTTGTCATGCAGTTTTGTTG
>JALUTJ010000056.1 GCA_027057985.1 Chromatiales bacterium | reverse complement strand
CACATTCATTATTATGTCGCTATTTTTTTCTGCCTGCAGTAGTCAGGGTCCAGAAAAGAATACCATTGGCAGCATCGATATTATTAACAAGCGTGTAGATACTAAAAAGGTTTTTATCAAACCACGATCTACTGCAGATATTCGCAAGGCTTATGCAGAGTACCTGAAACATGCCTCGCTTGAAGACAAGTCACGCCTTGATGCCATTAACCGTCTTGCCGAAATTGAGTTTGAGCTAAGCAGCCAGCTACAACAGGAGCAAGAGAACAAAAATGGCGAGACAAAAGAAGAGAAAGCTGAAAGGCTATATAATGCACGCCTGCAAAAGACAATTGAACTGCTTGTCACTTCTTTAAAAGACTACCCAAATGCCAAAGGTAACGACAAAATTCTATACCAGCTAGCAAAAGCCTATGATCACTCAGGCGATAATATTAATGCTGAGAAAACACTGACAAGACTGGTTAAGAAATATCCAAAATCACCCTATTATATTGAAAGTCAGTTCCGCCTGGCAGAAAACTACTTTTCTCGCAGAAAATACCCGCTGGCAGAAGACACCTATACCGATATTATTACTCACCCGAAAAATAATGTATTTTATGAAAAAGCCCTGTTTAAACGTGGCTGGGCACGGTTTAAACAGGAATTTTACCTTGAAGCCGTTGATGATTATCTGCGCGCCATTGACTATCACCAATTTGATGATATCAACACGCTTGGTGCTTCTGAAAAAGATCAATTCAATGAATATTTCCGCGCGGTGGGGCTGGCATTTTCCTATCTCGGTGGTGCGCAGCCATTAAATGAGTATTTCAAAGAAAACCCGGAATTTCCCTATATTTACTACAGCTATGAGCAGGTCAGTAATATATACCGCAAACAGCAACGTTTTTCAGATGCGGTCGAAACCCTGCGCTACTATATAAAGAACAACCCGGACTCAAAAGATGTTCCGATGGCTTATGTCAGGATAGTTAACACCTGGAAAGAAGGCGGCTTTGCCAACAAGGCAATCACAGAAATTGAAACACTTTACAATAAATTCAACCCGCAAAATAAATACTGGCTATCGAGAAAATCAGGTGCAAAGGCATTTAAAGCTGTCAACGAAGCATTAAAAAAGGATATTCTACTCGCAGCATCGTTTTATCATAAACGCTATACAGAAAAACCGAAAAAACAGGATTTCACCAATGCAGACAAATGGTATAAGCGCTACCTGAAGCATTACAGGTCATATGCTCGTAAAGACAAGGTCTATTACCAGTATGCAAGCCTGTTATCCGCTAAACGGCAATATGCAAAAGCTTTTAAACTCTACGAAAAAGCGGCCTACGATGGCGATATTATTCTGGACAAAAATGCAGCGTATGCCACCATTCTTCTGAGTGACAAACTACATAAAATCAACAAAGGCAAACCTGTTGCAGAAGACTATCTTAACAAACATATCAGGTATGCCACCCTCTATACGCAACTCTATGCAAACAGTAAACGCGCAGGCAAGATTATTCTTCACGCGGCAGAGCTTGCATTTAAAACACAGCAATATAAAAAAGCAATCGAACTTGCAGAGACTGTTACTGAAAAGAAAAAGGGCAATAGCAGCACCCGAGCCCGAATTATCAAAGCACATTCTTATTTCAAACTTGGACAGTATGATAACGCCGAAGCTGCGTATTATGCGGTGATGGCAGACGGAAAAATCAGTAGTAAACTGCGATCACAGTTAAACGATAAACTGGCACTTTCGGTATACAAACAGGCTGAAAATGCCAGCAAGGCGGGTAAGCTACAGGAAGCGATTGAAAATTACACCCGGATTGCCCGTCTTGCACCGGGTTCTAGTATTGCTGAAACTGGCTATGTTGATGCTGTTGCACTGGCGATGCAGAATAAACTCTGG
>JALUTJ010000055.1 GCA_027057985.1 Chromatiales bacterium | reverse complement strand
CCATCGATCTCGGCACGCACCCCCTGACCGGTAATCGCCTCAAAACCCGTTGCAGTTAACAGCTCAACCCGGTTTTCCTTTGCATAGTTCACGATAGCGGCCGCCAGTGGATGTTCCGATCCGGTTTCGATGCTCGCACACAGGCTTAATAATGTTTTCTCATCATTGTCCTCTGCCACGATGAGTTCGGTTACCGTTGGCTTGCCCTCGGTCACGGTACCGGTTTTGTCCAGTACCACGGCGGTGAGTTTACCGGCCTGTTGCAGGGCATCACCGTTACGGATCAGAATACCCATCTCTGCCGACTTGCCGACACCAACCATAATCGAAATGGGTGTTGCCAGTCCCAGAGCACAGGGACAGGCAATAATCAGAACCGTCATTGCAGTGACAATGGCATAACTCAGCGCTTCTTCACTGGCAAAGTTATACCAGATCAAAAAGGTAATCACGGCAATAATCATTACCACCGGCACGAACACCGCAGCGACCTTGTCAACCAGTCGCCCGATGGCCGGCTTGGTAGCCTGTGCCTGACGTACCATGTCAATGATCTGTGCCAGCACAGTATCGGAGCCAATACGTTTAGAGACGAAAAGAAAAGTCCCGCTGGTATTGATGGTGCCTGTTACTACTTCATCACCCACTTCCTTTTTCACCGGCATCGGTTCACCGGTAAGCATGGACTCATCGATACTGGTGTGGCCATCGATAATTTCTCCATCGACCGGAATACGTTCACCCGGACGTACTCGCAGAGTTTCATTCAGGCCGACTTCGCTAATTGGGATATCGATTTCCTTACCATCGCGAATTACTCTTGCTGTTTTTGGTTGCAGGCCTATCAGGCGCTTGATTGCTTCACTGGTTTTACCGCGCGCCTTCATTTCCAGCGCTGAACCAAGATTGATTAAGCTGATAATGATTACGGCAGCCTCGAAGTAGGCATGCTGTGCCAGCCGTGGCACGCTATCGGGAAAAAGCACAATAATAAAAGAATAGATCACTGCAGTACCGGTACCCAGTGCAATCAGGGTATCCATATTGGCATTGTGAGCAAGGAAGGATTTCCACGCCCCGGTAAAAAAGTGGCGACCGGCATAATACATGACGGCAACGGTCAACAGACCCAGCAGCAGCCAGACCTGTTGACCATGTGGCGAATTGATTTCAGGAATAAAGCCGAGCATGGGACCGGCAAATAATGGCACACCCAGCAGGGCCGCTGCGCCTGCTTTTCTTAACAGGGCACGGTAATAGGCAAACTCGGCCGCTTCCTTTTCTTCTTCCTCTTTATCGCCACCACGCAACTCGGCCGCATCATAGCTGGCCTGCTTTACGGCACTGATAACGTCATTGATATCCATCTCACCCTTGACCACTGCGGTATGCTCGGCAAAGTTGATGCTGGCTTCCTCGACGCCAGCCACGGATTTCATGGCATTTTCCACCGCGGCAACACAGCCGGCGCAACTCATGCCGCCAATAGATAATCGATATGTCTTCATGGGCTTTCGCATTTTCCTGGTTTAAAAATATGATAAGTTATAAAAATCTGGCAAAGCCTGGGCTTTGACAATGTTAAACTTCATTTTACTGCATTATTATTCCGGAAACCGTTAATCCGTGGAAATAACTTTATTTAGCGCCTTTTTAATTGGACTGTTCAGTACCCTGCACTGCCTGGGGATGTGTGGCGGAATTATTGGTGCCCTGACACTGAGTCTGCCAGAGTCCATTCGCAATAATCGCTGGCGACTCCTTCCCTATGTCAGTCTATACAGTATTGGCAGAATCGGCAGCTACACTCTGGCCGGCGCACTGGCCGGGGGAATCGGTGGCAACCTGCTTAAACTGTTTCCGCATTATGGCCACCTGGTGCTGCAATTGTTTGCCAGCCTGCTGATGCTGGGGATTGGCCTTTACCTCGCGGGCTGGTTTCCGACCTTTGCCCGCATCGAACATATCGGCAGGCCAATCTGGAAAAAACTCGAACCCTTAAGTCAGTCATTATTACCCATTAAAAACCCGTGGCATGCCCTGCTGTTTGGGTTTATCTGGGGCTGGCTACCCTGTGGGCTGGTTTATTCTATACTAATCTGGTCAACTACTGCCAGCAGTGCCCTTGATGGGGCACTGCTGATGCTCTCTTTTGGGCTTGGTACTTTACCAACCATACTTATTGCAGGTATATTAACCGGGTGGTTTGCAGGATTAAGCGGCCTTGCCCGGTTACGACCGTGGATTGGCAGCACCATTATCCTGATGGCTCTGGTAAGCGCCTTTCTCGCCCTGCAACACACTAATTCAACACACAGTCATCATCCGCAGCTGGACTCTCGCTATGAAAAAACAGATACAGATTGAAGATCGTATGTTCGGACAGTCTGCCGAATTTGAAAATATCAGGCGCAATGCAAAAATTATTGCTGCTGCCGATGTCACGGTCCTTATCCAGGGTGAAAGTGGCAGTGGCAAGGAGCTGATGGCAGAATTTCTTCACGCCAGTAGCCGACGTCATGATAACGAGATGGTGACCATCAACTGTGCCGCCCTGCCTGAAAACCTGGCCGAATCAGAATTATTTGGTCATCGTAAAGGCTCTTTTACCGATGCCAGCAGTGACCAGCCCGGCCGTATCCAGCAGGCTGACAAGGGCACCCTGTTTCTCGATGAAATTGGTGAGCTGCCCCTGGCGGTTCAGGGCAAGTTATTACGTTTTCTTGAGAACGGTGAATGCCAGCGCATTGGCGACAACAAGCCACATAAAGTCGATGTGCGCATTATTGCTGCCACCAATCGTGATCTACAACAGGAAGTGAAGGCAGGCCGATTCCGGGAAGATCTGTATTACCGCCTTAACGTCGTGCCTCTGCAAGTTCCTGCTCTGCGCGAACGCAGTAGTGACATTACCTTTCTTATTAACCAGTTTTCAGCCCTGTTTGCTCGCAAGCATTGCCTCGATGCACCGCGCTATAACATGAAAGCACTTGAAGCCTGCCAGCGTTACAACTGGCCGGGCAATATTCGTGAACTGAAAAATTTCTGTGAACGCATGGTTATCCTTATGAGTGGCCAGACTATCGGTGAAAGCAACCTGCCGGCAGAAATTTATCAGCAGCAACAGGCAGCCTCATTCAGTTTGCCCGACAGTGGTATCGTGCTGGAAAAACTCGAAGCCGAGCTGATTCACCAGGCCATGGATAAAAGTCGTGGCAACCAGAGCAAAGCGGCACGTTTACTGGGACTGACCCGTAGTGCATTGCTCTACCGCATGAAAAAATATGCGCTAAAACTTTAGTTTAGTATTCAGGGTTTTCTTTCAAGCGTGAAAGACTTAACTGTCTTTAAGTGAAAAACGAACCGGTAGCTGAAGCCACGAAGCAATATTCTTCTCGCCCTTGCGAGCCGGTACGAAATGCCATTTCCTGACGCAATTCAATGCCGATCTATCCAGTATAGTGAAACCCGAACTCTCCAGTATGGAAACACTATCCACTGTGCCAGATGCACTGACCCTGACACTCAACACCACCCTGCCCTGCATACCGCGCCGACGTGCCAGTGCCGGGTAAACAGGCCTCGGGTTCTGTAAGCGGTAAGGCCGACTATCGGCCTTGATTACCGTCGTTGCTGCTGATTTAACTTTATTCTCAAACATTTTTTCTTTTTTAATACGCTCCTGTTTCTGCGCAGTTTTTTTCGGCCCGGTTTTTTGCAGCGGGATCTCCCTTACCCTGTTCTGCTGTGGCTTCTCAACTTTGTTTTCTTCAAAACCGGCAACCAGGCGTATGTTCATCCACTGTGGGATCTCGGCAACAACAACCTGTCGCCGGTGATACCAGTATGCAAGTGCCAGTGAATGAACAATAATCGCCAGCAGCAGGGCTTTTAAAATTGGCCTGCTGGCAGGGCGCGTAAATGAACGTAAATACAGATGGTGTTCTAAATCCATTTTTTTCGCCACCATCTTATCAGTCCGGTTAATACCAGGATAACGGCCAGCACCGCAATAAAATCATTAACCCATTTCCATTGCGAATGAATCAGTACACCACTGTGCAACGCATCAATTACATAGAACCAGGGGATATAAGTTGTTCCGGGTAAGCGAAGCTGGTGATGGCGAAACCCTGTTTTCGGATTACCTGCCACCAGGCCGTGATGGGATTTCCATATCCATTGACTGCCACTGCTGGTAATATCTGAGGGCATATGACCTGCCGCTTTAACGGCATGCCAGGAACGCTTCCCCTGCTTCACCAGGTTTGGTCCACCCATACCACCGATAAATATCGCATCTTGCTGTTGCCTTAGTGTCCAGACAAAAAATGAAACCGGCCCAGGTAAGAGTTCTCTTTGCCAGTGCCTGCCATTATCTTCGGTGCTGAATAATCCCAGCCGGGTACCGATACTGAAACCTGTCGGCTTATCCCTTGCTGTTACCAGGCCATAGATTTCACCTTCCCAGCTGGCCAGACTGTATACCGGGGTTTGCCACTGACGGGTTATATCAACCGACTTCATCCAGCTTCGTAAGGCAGTACTATGGTCAAGTAATATTCCGCTCAAAGAAAAATAAAGAATGGGTAACGATGCTATCAAACCGGAGAGAGGCGCATGCAGGCGAAACAGCCAGCGAACCAGCTGTTTTTTATAGTGCGGCGAAACCGTATTATTTTGTCTTTTATTTCTTTTCCATTTTAATGGCAAAAAATAAAACAACAGGCCGGTTACAGGAATAACGACCATGGCAATGGCAGAAACATCATTCCATAACAGGGAAAGCCAGATGGTAAAAACACCGCGACCATAATGAAGGTCGCGAGTAAAACGGGAAAGATTAACTGAATCAGGAAGAATAGCAGAATCGACCGGCTGTAATGCAGGCCAGTTTAAATCTCCACTTTTCAGGTCATAGTGAAAAATTTTCGACCTCGCAATAACACCGCTTAATTGCTGCTGTTTTTCATTGATCGTGATAGTCGAGATCCATTTACCGGCCAGGAGATGCTGTCGAGCCGTTTTGCCCTGATCTTTTGATAACCACAGGCCATCATCGCTGGCTATCCACACATCACCTGCCGGCGTGAATACAAGTGCATAGACCATAGGCGCTATTTCAGTTCTCTCAAAGCGGGTTGCCTGCCAGTTCTTACCGGCATTTTCCGACCACCACATTCCGGTTAATCCTCCACTCACCTGCTGCTCGGGATGCAACGGGTTTAACTGGTAAAGCCGTACCTGGCCAGACTCGCTCTTATCTTTCACCTCGGCATTTACCCAGTTAGCGGATACGCCGTCCTGCCATAACCAGCGCCAGGTATCGCGGTGGTCAAGCAGGAAGCCGGTTAAACCAAGCACCAGTAACCAGCTGGCAGCCACCAGCCCCAGCCATTTATGGATACGGTGCAGGGTCCATTTTCTTGCAGGCATTAAAGTGCTACCGTGATCTGGTTTAGAACCTGTATTTAATACCAAGATACCAGGTACGTGGCATTCCCGGAGCATACTCAAACTTGCTACCAAAAGATGAATACCTTGCATTTGTGGCATAACGTGCATCAAAAGCATTCATCAGTCGAGCATAGATTTCCATTTTCCCGCTATAGATATAGTTAGCACGGAGGTTAAAAATGTCATGGCCGGGATACTTATAGCTATTGGCGGCATCCATCCAGTAACTTCCCAGTTTTACCCATTCCAGTTCCAGCTTGCCGCCGTTTAGTGCAGCGGCACTGTAAGCCAGGCGAGTATTAGCAATAAGGTCTGGTGCTGATTCCATTTCGTTGCCACTGTAATCCGTAGTCGAATTTGGCACCCATTCTTCGTAGATATGCTTTGCATAGGAAGCGGCAATATCGAGCGACCATCGATCTGTCAACTTACTGCCATAGCCCAGCTCGATGCCCTTGTGTACCGTCCTGCCTGCATTCATGGTTTCACGGGTATTATCGGGGTACTTGTAGGTCAGAATGTCATCCCGCTTGGCCATGTAATATATCGAAAGATTGTAATACGACTTTTCAGACTTGCTGCGCAATCCTGCCTCAAGACTGGCAACCTTGATCGGTTTCAGTGAAGTCGAGTTACCTGCCTTGCCAGAGCGAAATAACTGGCTGGCTGAAGGTGCCCTGAAAGCATGTCGATAGGAAATAAAACCACTACTCGTTGGGCTGAACTGATAAGTAGCGCCCAGTTTCGGACTCAGGTTTGAAAAACTAACGGTTGTATCTGCCGGGCGCTGATGAGAGCCTGTAGTCAGTTCAGTCAGGTGATTATCATACTGATAAGCCATCATGTCGTAACGCAGCCCGGTTGAGACCCGCCATTTATCCGAAGGTGAAAATTCAACATGAGCATAGGGTGATACTGCTGAATATACCGCAGCG
>JALUTJ010000054.1 GCA_027057985.1 Chromatiales bacterium | reverse complement strand
CCGACCCGGGCAATGCAACGCACCCTGGCCAAAGTGCTTCGCAGCGAAGCGGAGCAGGTGGCCATTTATCAGTTTCCACCCGGTAACCTCGAATTACGCCGGCAGATTGCCAGGCGTATGGCCGATACCGGAAGCCAGGTTACACCCGAGGATATTATTATTACCAGTGGCTGCCAGGATGCCATGCTGCTGGCCTTGCGCGCAGTGACATCGCTGGGTGATATCGTTGCAATCGAATCACCCAGTTATTATGGCCTGTTACAGGCGATTGAGTCGTTAGGCCTGCAAGCACTGGAAATACCAACCGATCCGCAAACTGGGATTAGCCTGGAGGCACTGGAACTGGCGCTTGAAAAATGGCCAGTTAAGGCCTGTGCCCTGAGTGCCAATTTCAGCAATCCACTTGGCAGTGTGATGCCGGTTAAAAAGAAAAAGGCGCTGGTTTCACTTCTGGCGCGTAAAAATGTTCCCCTGATTGAAAATGATATTTGTGGTGAACTTGGGTTTGAAGGGGAGCGGCCCAGCGCATTGCATGCCTATGATCAACAGGGGCAGGTGATTTACTGCTCTTCCTTTTCAAAAACACTATCACCAGGATTACGCGTGGGCTGGATAATACCCGGATGCTGGTATCAGCAGGTTGAATATCTTAAATATGTTTCCAGTCTTTCCGCGCCGAGCCTGTCACAACTGGCCGTTGCCGAGTTTTTGCACCATGGTGGTTATGAACGGCACCTGAGAACAGTCAAAAGTGCCTATGCCCGGCAGGTGGCAAAAATGTCGCGGGCAGTTAGCAGGTATTTCCCGGAAGGAACCCGTATCACCCAGCCACGAGGCGGCTTTGTGCTCTGGGTAGAGCTTGATGAAAAAGTGGATGCCCTGAAGTTATGCCAGCGGGCACTGCAACAGCGTATCAGCATTGCACCGGGCGTGGTTTTTTCCGCCTCCGCCAGGTACCGGAACTTTATTCGTCTTAACTGTGCGCAGCCCTGGAGTGATGAGCTGGATAACGCGGTAATGCTGCTGGGCAGAATGATAATGAACTAGCTTTCCAGCTCGTCTTCAATTTGCTCGATACTCAGGTGGCGAACATCGCGTCCCTTGACCAGATAAATAACATATTCGCAAATATTAGTAGCATGATCGCCAATACGCTCAATGGCTCGGGCAGCCCACATAATATCGAGCATCTGTGAAATTTTGCGTGGATCTTCCATCATAAAGGTCAGAGACTGGCGCATCAGTCCATCATATTCCTGGTCAACCTGCTTGTCCTGCTTGCTGACCATCAATGCGCTCTCGGCATCCATACGGGCAAGGGCATCCAGTGCACCCTGAACCATACGAGCGACATGATCCCCCATATTCTGAAGCTCGTGGTAGTTATTCTTTGGGCGCTCAACTTCAGCCAGGCGTAAGCCCATGCGAGCCACCCGCTCTGCCTGGTCGCCTATACGTTCGAGGTCGGTAATGGTTTTGATAACGGCAATCACCAGTCGTAAGTCGGTGGCAGCGGGCTGACGGCGAGCAATAATATGGGTACATTCCTCATCGATATTGACCTCGGCCTTATTGACCTCAACATCACGATTGATCACCGATTCGGCAAGTGCAGTATCCCCTTCGGTCAGGGCCTGTATGGCATTACGGATTTGTTCCTCAACCAGGCCACCCATGGCAAGAACCAGGCTGCGAATTTCTTCCAGTTCCTCATTGAATTTTTGCGAAATATGATGACCAAGATTTGCTTTGTCCATAGTATTGTCCTTTGTAACCCCGTGCAGTTAAATTAAATTAGTCTGGATTGTATTGCCACAGGTTGTCGAAATTTTTCTGGTATCTGCCGGAGAAAGATATGTTCACTTCACCGGGCAGAAAGAGAGTATAGCTCAGATACTTGATTTAACCATT
>JALUTJ010000053.1 GCA_027057985.1 Chromatiales bacterium | reverse complement strand
GTGCTACTGACGGGCGTCTACCACCTCAGTCGACGCCAAACAGCACGGTTTTTCCGTGAGGTGTTCGGGGTCCCCATCAGCGTGGGCTCAGTGAGCAACATCGAGGCCCGGATGACGCCGGCCCTGAAGCCCGCTGTAGATGAAGCCGCGCGTCATGTCGATGATGCTCCGGTCAAGTACGCGGACGCCACGACCTGGCTGCGAGCCGGGGTCACGATGTCGCTGTGGACGATCGCCAGCGCGGGGGCGAGCGTGTTTCGGATCTTCGTGGACGGCAAGCGGCGGACGATCGAGCTTTTGTTCGGGAAGCGGACCGGCATCCTGGTGAGCGACCGGGCGTCGGTGTTCAATTTCTGGGTGATGGTGATGCGCCAGGTGTGTTGGGCCCACATCTTGCGGAAATTCGTGGCCTTTTCGCAGCGAGCGGGTCCGGCCGGGCGCATCGGCCGCGCGCTGGTGGACTGCACGGTGCTCATGTTCGAGTACTGGCACGCCTTCAAGGCCGGTGCGCTGACCCGCGACGAACTGCAGACCTGGATGCGTCCGGTGCAACGGCACATGGAGGCACTCTTGGAGCGTGCTGCGTGTGCCAATATTCCGCGGCTTTCCGGGTCATGCGCGAACATCCTCGAGCATCGCGAGGCGCTGTGGACGTTCCTGACGCACGAAGGCGTGGAGCCGACCAACAACCATGTCGAGCAGGAGCTGCGCCGATTCGTGATGTGGCGCAAGAACTCCTACGGCTGCCAGAGCGAGCGTGGGCTTCGGTTCGCCGAGCGGATGATGACCGTGGTGCACACCCGCCGAAAACAGGGGTTGAACGTGCTCGGATTTCTCGTCCGCACCCTCATCGCACACCGAAACAGGACGACACCGCCGTCGCTGTTCGCGGGCGCCGCGGCGGCGGCCTAAGCCGCGCGAAGGTCAGTCCTCCGAGCGAACCAGGCCGACCGCCGGGAAGTAGCGCCTCCGGTGGCGCTCGCCGACCGCCCGGACCCGGCCCGCACGCTTGAGGTGCTTCATCGGGGTCTCCAGCTTGCGCATGGGAAGCTTCAGCTCCGCCGCAAGCGTACTCAACGAGGTGCCAGGGTGTTGTCGGACCGCGGCCTCCAGTTCTTCCTGTAGCTTGGCGATCTCGGCCGCGCTCCGGCACCGCCTGGGCGCAGACTTGCTCGACTTGGCGGGCGCCCGCCGCCGCCTGCCGGGCGCGGCGCTGGGCACGGCTCCAACCTCGGCAAACGCCCGAGCCACGGCCTCCTGCGCCGCCCGTTGCACCTCCATGAGGTAGCCCTGCACCACGCGCTCGATCTGGTTGGTCAGTTCTTGGGGGGTCTTCGGTGTGTTCATGCGACCCACCTCGCACACCAGGAACTCCCCCTCAATCCTGGGGGTGAACGGTTACTGATGGGCAGGGTCAACCCCACCGTGGTCTACAGATCGGGGCAGCCGACGGCCAGGGTGTTCGGATTCACCCAGCAGTCGAAGGAGATCCCGTCGGTGTAGTTCGTCTCGGCCAGGGTTTCGGTGGCGAACACGTCGTCGGGGGTGTTGTCGTTGGCCGCGCCGAACCCCAGGCTGCAGTTCGTGCATCGCAAGGCGCCGCCGGAATTGAGATACAGGGCCCCACCCTTGTCCATAGCCGTGTTCTGGTGCAGGGTCACGTCCGTAAGCTCCCGGTCCTGCGGGTCCTGGTCCTGGGAATTCCACCCCCCCGTGGACCGAACGGAGAGGGCCCCCCCCTGTCCAGCGGCGTTGCCCACGAAGGTGCCGGCCGTGATCCGAAACGGACCCACGGCATAGACACCCCCTCCCCGGGAATCGGCCACGTTGCCGGTGAAGACCACGTCGTTCGCCACAAACGCCGAATACTCCGTGGGCGCGACGTAGTACACGGCCCCGCCACGCTGTGTGGC
>JALUTJ010000052.1 GCA_027057985.1 Chromatiales bacterium | reverse complement strand
GTAGATTTAGGTTCTGCTGCCGAAAGGCGTGAGAGTTCGAGTCTCTCCATCCGCACCATCATTCTTAAGCGAGAGACCCCCAGGATAAAGCTCTCAGAGAATATTTTTTGAATTTATTAGTTCTGATTTTTTATTTATAGAGGAAAAGGTAATGCAAGTTTCTGTTGAAGCCAGCAATGGTCTTGAGCGTAAGATGACCGTCGCGATTGAAGAAGAAAAAATTGCGAGTGTTGTCGATGGCCGTCTTAAGGATATGACCAAAACTGTCAAGGTGAAGGGTTTTCGTCCAGGTAAGGTGCCCCTGAAAATTGTTCAGCAGCAATACGGCGACCAGGTTCGCCAGGAAGTCGTTGGTGACGTTCTGCAGTCCACGCTTTACGAAGCCATCAACCAGGAAAAACTTAACCCGGCTGGTCAGCCACGGATCGATTCACTGAAAAGTGACCCGGGTCAGGGTATGGAATATACCGCTTCATTTGAAGTTTATCCCGAAATTTCACTTGGCGACCTGTCTTCTGAAACAATCGAAAAGCCGGTTGCAGAAATAACTGATAAAGATGTGGATGACATGCTGGAAACCCTTCGTGGCCAGCATAAGGAATGGGTTGAAGTTGATCGTGCCGCCAAAGAAGGCGACCAGGTGAATATCGATTTTAAAGGCAGCATCGATGGTGAAGCTTTTGCCGGTGGTGAAGCCAGTGACCTTTCGCTTGAACTTGGCAGTGGTCGCATGATCAAGGGCTTTGAAGAAGGCCTTGTAGGTGCCAAGGCCGGCGATGACGTAGTACTGAACGTGACCTTCCCGGATGACTATCATGCCGCAGAGCTTGCCGGTAAGGCTGCCCAGTTCGATACGCATGTCAACCGTGTTGAAGAAGCAAAACTGCCTGAATTAAATGATGATTTTGCCAAAAAGCTCGGCATCGAGGATGGCAGCCTGGAATCGATGAAAAAAGAAGTACGCGAAAGCATGCAGCAGGAACTGGAATCTCGTATCAAGACCCGCTTGAAATCTGCCGTTATGGACGCATTAATCAATGTACATGAATTCGATGTACCGGCGGCACTGATTAGTCAGGAATCTGAAGCACTCAAAAACAATATGTTGCAGAACCTGGCACAACAGGGCATGCAGCAGGATGGCATGCAACTCGATGCCAGTATGTTTGCCGATGAAGCAACCCGGCGCGTAAAGCTGGGGCTGATCATGTCTGAAATCGTCAAGGAAGAAAAAATCAATCCAACTGATGAGCAGGTCAAGCAGAAGATTGAAGAAATTGCGGCACCGTACGAGCAGCCACAGCAGGTGATTGACTGGTATAACGCCGATAATCAGCGCCTGAATGAAGTCAAGGCCGTGGTAACCGAAGATTTAATCGTCGACTGGGCTTTGGAAAAAGCAAAAGTGGCCGATAAGACCATGACATTCGATGAAGTCGTGAATGGTCAGAAGAATTAATAAACCCTGCACAGAGTGGGTAAATTTTCTCCCTGTGCACAGGTCTCAATAATTAACATTTTACCCTTAAGGATAAGTTTACGTGACCGATAAAACAGTTAACAGAGAAATTATGAGCCAGCTGGTTCCGATGGTCGTCGAGCAAACGTCGCGCGGCGAACGTTCTTATGACATCTATTCGCGTCTTTTGAAAGAACGTATTATTTTCCTGGTCGGACAGGTTGAAGATCATATGGCAAACCTGGTGGTAGCACAGATGCTGTTCCTGGAGTCTGAGAACCCGGATAAAGACATCTACCTGTACATTAATTCACCAGGCGGCTCGGTAACTGCGGGGCTGTCGATATACGACACCATGCAGTTTATCAAGCCCGATGTCAGCACGCTGTGTATTGGCCAGGCGGCCAGCATGGGGGCTCTGTTACTGGCCGGAGGGGCCGCCGGCAAGCGTTATGCG
>JALUTJ010000051.1 GCA_027057985.1 Chromatiales bacterium | reverse complement strand
AATTTATTCAACAAGACACAATAATGATAATTTCGAATATATTGACTCGCTAGATGTTGATAAATCTAATGATATTTTGTTGGAAGCTTCTGTTTTTGTAAATACAACCGGATTCGTTAATGGCATAGGAGGTGAATCGATATCAAATACTTATATCCAGGCCTGGCTTCGCAAGGTACCAACGGTTGTTCTGCATTGTGATCCAAGTGATGTTATAAAGCGTAACAAAGTAGGGTTTCACTCTGGTACGTATTCTAATCTCCTACAAGATATTAGAAAACTTATTTATAGTGATTCTTTACGAATCCAACTAGGAGAAAATGCTCGTAAGTACGCTATAGAGAATTTTGATATTGAAAAAAAAAAAAAAAATCATGAAGAAGAATTTCTCAAACTACTTACTATATGACTTTTCAAAATCTTGGTCTGGTAAATACATGTATTACTTATGTTTGCGACTTTTCTTTGACCAGTCTATTATCAAGATTAGATTAGCGCGAATTTTGTTGCTATGATCTTCATGTTGAAAACGCCATCTCATAGTACAGCGAGTAGGACTTGTTATGTACTTTGTTGCCATGGTCATCAGCGGATAAAATTGTTTTTTGAGTTTCCAGACTTTCACTATCCCGCGAAAAGCTCGTGGCAATGCCCCATGACCTTCGGGCGAGAGCTCTTTCTGAGTCTCGTAGACTCTTGGATTTTACTACTTATAAGATGATATTAGAATAACATTAGCACTGCGTAAGTCCATTTCTATCTGATATGTGACAAGAACTCCATAAGGCATGAATAGTAAAAAAGATATATATTTGTCGGTTGTAATCCCTGTTTTTAATGAAGAAGACAACATCGATATCTTACTAAAGACCCTGGTAGATAGCATTCCTAGGCTTTCTTATGAAATCATTATTATTGATGATGGAAGCACTGATGGAACATGGGAAAGAGTAAAACATTATGCCATAGCGAATGCTAATGTTAAAGGTGTTAAATTAGTACGCAATTTTGGACATCAACACGCATTACTTGCGGGTTTGGCTTGTGCACAAGGGTTGTGTATTATTTCAATGGATGGTGATTTACAACATCCACCTTCATTAATTCCAGCTATGCTGGAGAAGTATCAAGCAGGATTTTTAGTTGTCAATACATCTCGTGATGATACAAAGGTGGCGACGCTATTCAAAAGAAAAAGTTCTTCTTTATTTTATAAAATTTTTTCGTTTTTAACTGATGTCCCTATGGCTCCTGGTTTGTCTGATTTCCGCCTATTAGATAGGCTTGTCGTAGAACAGATTCTTAAGCTAGAAGATGTGGACATTTTTGTAAGAGGTGCTGTTGAGTGGCTTGGCTTTCCATCAATTACTATACCGTACGAAGCTGGTAAAAGATTTGCTGGGGTTTCTAAATATTCTTTGAGAAAAATGATTAATTTTGCCAGAGGTTCAATAGTTTCATTTTCTACAAAACCCTTAGTTCTCGGGGTCTGGCTTGGTATTTTTACTAGTATGTTCGCGTTCTTCGAGATTATTTATATACTATACCAGGTTTTGAATCATAAGACTGTTGCAGGTTGGGCTTCTACTGTAGGAATTATATCATTTTTATTTGGAGTTCTCTTTATAATGCTTGGGATTGTAGGGACATATATAGCTAGAATTCACATTGCTCTTCAAAATCGGCCTAAATATGTTGTTGGCGAACTAACATCTAATTTCGACCTTTAATTATAGTGTGTAGCAATACAAACAGAACAATAATATGTATACTCATACTATAAAAAATATATCTTTTGTGTTTTTAATATTTGCCACTTCTGTTTCTTTCGGTTTAAGCTACGGTAGTGGTAATCAAAATACCTATTTAATTCATGGATTAACTCTTGTGAAACCCAACTTCCTCATTGGTGATTGG
>JALUTJ010000050.1 GCA_027057985.1 Chromatiales bacterium | reverse complement strand
GTTGCTCATATCAGCGAGGCCATTGGCTATCGACGGCTGGATCGGGGCTTAATATAGTGGCAAAACTAATAGCCACCGCCTTTGCCGGCACTGACTTCAGTTGCATTGTCAAAGAACATCCATAGCAATTTTGCCATCATCTCCGGGGCAATCACGGTATGGCGGTTATTGCTCGCCTGCATGCCCTGACGTAAAGCCTGGCGGGTGTCGGCATTGCCGGTCAGATCAAAAATGATATCCACCTCCTCACCCAGCTCAACCACGTCAACCGCGTTTTCATAAAACTTTACGCCGCTTTGCTGAAAACCCAGCGCAACCGGGGAAGACTTGTCATGATGCGCTACTGCCACGATTTCAACCGGCTTGCCGCCCTCCTGGATAATCTCGAGAAAATTTTCTGCAAAGTCCTGCCCAACATTACCCAGCCCCAGCAGGGCAACCTTGATCTTATCTGACATATTTGACTCCTGTTATAGCTGTTATCGTTATTCTTTTAACGGCAAACACTCAGGAATATTTAGCAATAAATATCGGGGTTCTCTTCTATCCGCCCTCTCTCAGGCAGGAGCCAGGGGGATGGAATTAAAGATATCATTAATGTCAACATCGACCTTGCCGAGTCACTCGCATAGAATAGCGTTTTTACTTTTGTAAGCCCCTGGAACCCTGTGAAGTTAAATCCCCAACAAAATGCCGCGGTACGTTATATCGATGGGCCCTGCCTGGTACTGGCCGGTGCCGGCAGTGGCAAGACCGGTGTTATCACCCAGAAAATTGCCTATCTTATCGAGCAGTGCGAGATTAAACCGCAGCATATCGCCGCGGTAACCTTTACCAATAAATCTGCGCGGGAAATGCAAAGCCGGGTGGCTAAGTTACTGGGTAAAGATCGTAGCAAGGGCCTGCGTGTTTCTACGTTCCACACCCTGGGTCTGGATATTATCCGCAAGGAACTGGACAACCTGCCCTATAAGGTGGGCTTCTCCATTTATGATAACCATGACTCGCTGGCACTGATTAAGGAACTGATGAAGCGTGCCTTCTCTGATCCGGACAACCAGACCGACCGTGTACTGTGGCAGATATCGAGCTGGAAAAATGCTTTTATCCTGCCCGAGCAGGCACTGCAACTGGCCAGCGGTGATCCTTTCCAGACCATGGCCGCCTCGGTTTATGAGCAGTATAACCATCACCTGCAAACCTATAACGCAGTGGACTTCGATGACCTGATAATGATCCCGGTACTACTACTACGCGATCATGCCGAAATCCGAGAACGCTGGCAGAACCAGGTGCGTTACCTGCTGGTGGATGAATACCAGGATACCAATGCTACCCAGTACGAACTGGTCAAGCTGCTGGTGGGACAGCGTGCCGCACTCACCGTGGTCGGCGATGATGATCAGTCCATTTATTCCTGGCGTGGTGCCCAGCCGGAAAACCTGCAAATGCTAAAAGAGGACTTTCCACAGTTAAACGTGATCAAACTGGAACAGAACTACCGCTCTACCGGCTGTATTCTTAAAAGTGCCAATGCCCTGATTGCCAATAACCCGCACCTGTTTGAAAAAAACCTCTGGAGTGAGCTCGGCTTTGGCCAGCCGATCCGGGTACTGCGTTGCCGTAGCGAAGAAGACGAGGCCGAACAGGTAGTGGCCGAACTCAACCATCACCAGTTTGTCAATCGCACGCCTTTTAAGGACTACGCCATCCTTTATCGTGGCAACCACCAGTCACGCGCCTTTGAACGCGTCTTGCGTGAAAACAATATTCCCTATTACCTGAGTGGCGGCATGTCATTTTTTGCCTATAGCGAGATCAAGGACATCATGTCCTACCTGCGCCTGATTGCCAACCCGGACGATGACAATGCCTTTTTACGCATCGCCAATGTGCCGCGCCGAGAAATCGGCCCCGGCAGCCTGGAAAAACTCAGTAACTTTGCCAGCAAGTATGATCACAGTCTTTTTTCTGCCTGCTTCGATCCCTTCCTCGGTGCCAATACCGGTAATCGTGCCAGTAGCAACCTTTCTGGCTTTGCCCACTGGCTAAAAGACTATGCCCTGCGCAGTGAAGACGAAAAGCCGGTGACACTGGTGCGCGAACTGCTGGCCGATATTGACTATGAACGCTGGCTGCTCGATACCAGCAAGGATGAAGCCGATGCCATGCGCCGCATGGATAACGTGCTGGAACTGGTCGGCTGGCTGGAACGGCTGGCCAACAAGGAACCCGAGGCGGATCTGGCAACACTGGTTGCGAAGCTGACCCTGCTGGATACCCTGGAACGGGATGAAGAAGACAAAAATGAAAACCGGGTGCACCTGATGACGCTGCATGCTTCCAAGGGGCTGGAGTTTCCCCATGTCTTTCTGGTGGGTGTCGAAGAAGAAATCCTGCCACATCGCAGCAGTATCGAAGAAGAGAATATCGATGAAGAACGCCGCCTTGCCTATGTTGGCATCACCCGGGCGCAACGCACCCTGACCATCAGCTTTGCCAGCAAACGCAAACGCTATGGCGAAATTATCGATTGCCAGCCCAGCCGCTTTCTCGATGAACTGCCGCAGGATCTGCTGCAATGGAGCGGAGCCGGGGTGGACATCCCTGAAGAAGAGAAAAGAGCGCGGGGTAACGCCAGCCTCGCCAGCCTGAAGGATATGCTGGCTAACAGCTAAAAGCCATAAAAATATAATGGATTTTAATAACCTTTTGAATTATAATGATATAGATGCCATAATAGAGAGAAACCAGGGAGAAGCACCATGGCACTGAAAAAGAATGTTGGAACTGCTGACAGAATCCTGCGCCTGGTTGCCGGTATCACCATGATCTATTTTGGTTTTATCGATACCACCGTTATTGCCGACAGCCTTGCAGCAACCCTGCTCGGTATCTTTGGCACAATTTTCCTGCTCACCGCAATTTTCAGTATTTGCCCATTCTATAATCTTATTGGCCTCAATACCTGTAGCGACAGCAATAACGACGAAGACTGACTACAACACTTTCAGCTCCACATGCCATGACCCTGCGCAATAAACTGCTGCTTTATTTTGTCTCGCTCATCCTGGTTACCCTGAGTGTCTTTGCTTACCTGGCCTTTCAGATCAGCTACGATGGGGCGATTGAATATGATCGCTCGGTACTGAAGCTTCATCTTGAAGATAAAAGCCGCGACATTGCCGCAGACTATAAGTTAAATGGCAGCTTTAGCCATGCAGTAAAGCACCTGCTGGATAAGCCGGATGATAACCATGCCTGGTTTATTGTCGATAACAGCAACAAAATTATCTTTCCTGAAAAAATGATTTCGGTATTCAGGAAAGGCCTGCCCTCTTTTCACCTCGACAGGCTGCTCAGTAACACGCGGACAGATGGCATAATCCGCGAAAGTGAAGAAACCTATATCTGGGCCTGGAACACCATCCCCGGCACGAACTACAAACTGCTTTACCTGCAAAAACCGCATAGCAAAATATTTCAGCAACGTTTCTCTAAACTTGCCAGTCGTCTTATCGTAACTGCACTGATTATTACCTGGGCGGCAATCTGGGTGGCACTGATTATCTCTTCGACCATTTCCAGACAAATCCGCTTTCATAAAAATGCACAGCGCAAACTCGATGAAGCCAACAAGGCACTGCAAAAAGCCAAGGAATCAGCAGAAAAAGCCAATAAGACCAAGTCTGAATTTCTTTCCAGTATGAGCCATGAACTGCGTACACCTTTAAACGCAATTCTTGGTTTTAGCCAGTTGCTGGAACTGCGTAATAAAGATGAAGATAGCGTTAAATATGCCGGTGAGATTATGCGTGCAGGCAACCACCTGCTGACCCTGATCAACGAAGTACTGGATTTATCACGTATCGAGGCAGGCCATCTTGAGCTTGAAATACAGAACCATAAACTCCGGCCGATGCTTGAAGAATGTATTGCCCTCATAACACCGCTGGGCGATAAAAACAATATCAGCATTAACAACCAGCTTGATCCGGATCAGGAAGAAGTTATTCGTGTTGACTACACCCGCTTCAAACAGATTATTCTAAACCTGCTCTCTAATGCGATTAAATACAACCGTAAAAATGGTTCTGTAACCATTCGGGCCGAAAACCTGCCACACCAGCGCCTGCGTATCTCGGTAACCGATACCGGCAAGGGGCTGGATGAAAAACAGCTAGGCCAGCTTTTCAAGGCCTTTGAACGTATCGATGCGGAACACAGCGATATCGAGGGTACCGGCATAGGCCTGGTCATTACCCGGCAGTTGATTGAACTGATGGATGGTGAGATTGGAGTGGAGAGTACGCCGGGAGTGGGCACCACCTTCTGGATCATCGTTCGCGAAGCCGAAAACACCCCGGAAAAAGTTCTGCAACAGATCAGTAAACAAAACCAGGATAATAAAAATATTCCCCAGCACGAACGCAAAACCATTCTTTATATTGAAGACAACTATGCCAATATCAGCCTGGTGGAAAATATTATCGCAACCACGCCGTATATTCTGATCTCGGCAGCTGACGGGGATGCCGGCCTGACCCTGGCACGCTCAATTAAGCCTGACCTGATTCTACTCGATATAAACCTGCCCAAACTCAACGGTTACCAGTTTATGCAAGCGCTACAGGCCGACCCGGCAATAAAAGACATCCCGGTAGTTGCTCTCAGTGCCAATGCCATGAAGCATGATCTTGAAAAGGGTGAGAAGGCCGGCTTTCAAAAATACCTCGCCAAGCCGGTTGATGTGCAGGAACTACTCGACAGTATCAACCACTTTATCCAGACATAAAAAAACCGGCACAAGCCGGTTTTTTTTAAATACAGACAAAAATTATTTGCTGTTTTTTACCATGTATTTCACGGCAGCCTTAACCGCGTCATCACTCAGACCACCGTTACCGCCTTTGGCTGGCATGCCCTTGAAACCGTGGATAGCATGATCGAATAACTTATCCATACCCTGGGCAATACGGTTTTTCCAAGCACCTTTATCACCAAATTTTGGTGAGCCTGCAGCACCGGTAGCATGACAGGCAGAACAGGTACCCTGGTAAGTGCTCTTTCCGTCTGCCGCGGCTGCCGGCGCCGCGGCAGCAACAGGAACTGCACCCACATTCACCTCACCCACCGGTTTGATACGCTCAATCGTGGCAGCTTCTACCATGGGATCAACCGCGGCCATCGCCTGTGGCACGGCCAGTACTAAAAATGCTGCCATAGACAGCACCTTTAAAGAATTACGTTGTTGTACATTTATCACAATAATCACCTTCTCAAAATACGACCCGGAATACGGGTTTCCAGAATCATCGACCTGTGATGTCGAAAAGTGGCGAAAGTATAACGATAATCCCGGTTTTGAGCCAGCCCGAAGACAACAAAAAACCCACACCGCACCGAAAAAAGCCGCGAATTTCGCTGCTGAAAGTGGTTATAATACGCGCCACGCGCCTGTAGCTCAGCTGGATAGAGTGTCGCCCTCCGAAGGCGAAGGTCACAGGTTCGACTCCTGTCAGGCGCGCCATTTTATACCTCTACCCACATTATTCTGTCTGTTTATTATGAATGATGACCTGCTAAAAGAACTGGATGAAGATTTTAAGGATGATCCTGATTACCAGGCGCTGTCGGATGAAGAGAAACTGAGAATCATCAATGTTATGGATAAAATGATGGCCATGGGCATGGCTGCGGTTTATGGAGATGAAAGCGATGACATTGCCGATGGTAAGATTGACTGCTCTCGTTATCTCAATCAATGTCAGGCTAAATGCTGCAGTTTTATCTTTGCATTAACAAAAGACGAGGTCGCTGCGGGACATATCAGGTACAATAAAGACAAGCCTTACTTTATTGCCCGTGATGCGGATGGCCTCTGCCCTCACCTTGATCGCCAGACCCTGCAATGTGATATCTGGGAAAAGCGGCCTTTACGTTGTCGCCGCTATGACTGCTCGCGAGATGAAACTGAAACCCCATCATGGTTAGATTAGATGCCGCTATCAAATAAAACATTCCTTATATATGTTCAGCTTTTTTAGAAACTGGCTGGAAAACCGTATTATCCAGCGTTCTGATTTCAGCCAGTCAGAGTGGGATGAAACCTTTGCTTTACTGCCTTTGCTTGCCAGCCTTACTGATGAAGAAAAACAGCGTTTAATCCGGCTGGCTATTCTTTTTATCCATCGTAAATCTTTTGAAGGTACGCATAACCTTGTAATAACACGCCACATGGTTTTGATGATCGCACTACAGGCCTGCCTGCCGATTCTGAATCTGGGGCTGGAAAATTATAATGGCTGGGTTTCGATTATCGTTTACCCTGCCGGCTTTGCTCCAAGACGTGAATATATTGATGAAGCCGGTGTGGTTCATCGTGAACGTGATCAGTTACTCGGGGAATCATGGCAACATGGCCCAGTTATTC
>JALUTJ010000049.1 GCA_027057985.1 Chromatiales bacterium | reverse complement strand
CATGCTGACACCCGGGTAACCACCATTTTGATAATTTCGTAATGCCAGGATAACCAGTCCCTGTTGCTGCCATAGGGCCTGTTGCTTTTGCATCGCCCTGACACTGGCAACACAGGTATGGCACCAGGTTGAAAAAAGCCAGAGCATCACCTTTTTACCTTTATATTCACTTAGCACATGCTGTTTAGACTGGCTGCTAAAAGAAAGTTCCGTTACGGCAAAAGGTGTCTTTTCGGGGGCAAGATTAAAGGACCATGCGCTGAGCGATGGTATAAGCAATAATATCAACATCAATAAACGCATGGTTCTTTTTTAACCCTTAATTTTATCCTGCGCAACAGGAAAGCTGTTTCACATCTTTGTTGAATGTCTGTGCTGTCAATTTCAGTCCTTCTACCATGGTCAGGTATGGGAATAACTGGTCGGCCAGCTCGGTAATTGTCATGCGATTGCGAATTGCCAGTGCCGCAGACTGAATGATTTCACCAGCCTCCGACGCCAGTACCTGGCAACCAATGATACGGCCACTGTCCTTTTCTGCTACCAGCTTGATAAAACCGCGGGTATCCATATTGGCCAGAGCACGGGGAACATTTTCAAGATCGAGTTTACGACTTTCAACCTCCAGCCCCTGCTGTTTCGCCTGTGCCTCGGTTAGGCCCACACTGGCCACCTGCGGATCTGTAAAGACCACGGCTGGCAGTACCGATAAGTCTATTGCCACATCATCACCGGTCATATTGCGTGCTGCACGCGTTCCTGCTGCAGCGGCGACATAAACAAACTGGGGCAGGTTGGTACAGTCACCGGCAGCATAGATATTTTCGACACTGCTGCGCATATGATCATCTATCACAATCGCACCGCGTCTGTCGGTTTTAACCCCGGCTTTGTCCAGCGCCAGGCTTGCCGTATTGGGTGCACGCCCGGTTGCCACCAGTAACCTGTCACCCTGTAACTCGCCCTGACTGGTTTTGAGTGTAAATTGTGAATCATTATATGCAACCGCATCCACCGAAGTATTCAACATCACCTCAATCCCTTCCTCTTCAAATATCCCGGTTAAGGCTGTACCAATTTCTGCGTCTTCTTTTGATAACAGGGTAGAACGAGCAACAACCGTAACCTTTGCCCCAAGATGATGAAAAGCCTGTGCCAGTTCCAGTGCCACCACCGATGCGCCCAGCACAATTAAATGTTCAGGAATCGCATCGGCCACCAGAGCCTCGGTTGAAGTCCAGTACGGGGTATCTTTTAATCCATTAACAGGGGGAATCGATGCACTGGCACCCACCGCAAGTAATATACGATCGGCGCTGATTTCCTTTTCACTGCCATCCTCTTTTGTAACAACAAGTGTGCTGGCATCCCTGAAACGTGCCATACCACGTACCAGGTTGATAGCCGGGTTCGTTTCCAGAATACTTTCATACCTGGCATAGCGTAATTTTTCTACCCATGCCTGCTGTTGCTGCATCATTGCCCGGCGATCAATGACCGGCTGGTTAAGTGGCAGACCCTCAACGTTATGATGCCCCTGCAGGTAGGCAATATGCGCACCACGAATCATGATCTTGGACGGCACACAGCCAATATTAACACAGGTACCCCCAATATCTTTTGCTCCCTCGATAATGGTTACGGTTGCACCCTGTTCAACTGCCTTTATCGCGGCAGCAAAGGCACCGGAGCCGGTGCCAACGATGGCAATATGCAGACCATCACCACCTGTACTGCCTGCAGTTCCATCGGCATTTTTTACCGTAGCAGTGTAGCCCTTCGCTTCAATCGCTTTTAGCATCTGTTCGGTTTTAACCAGGCCCTCGGTCTCCACCGTTGCCAGGCTGTCTTTATAGGAAACTTTTGCCTTTACCCCTTCAAGGGCATTCAATGCCTGCTCGGCCGTCTGGGCGCAATGGTCACAGGT
>JALUTJ010000048.1 GCA_027057985.1 Chromatiales bacterium | reverse complement strand
TGGTGAGTCCTCTGGGCACCTGATCTGCCTGGATCAGACCAGTACCGGTGATGGTATTGTTGCGGCATTACAGGTTCTCGCAGCCGTGGTCGAGCAGGGCAAATCGCTGGCCGAGCTGGTTGCGGGGATGCAAAAATACCCCATGGTGCTGATTAATGTCCGGGTCGAGGAAAAACCGGATCTCGACAACCACGAAGTCATCCAGCAGGCCGTAGCCGCAGCGGAAACACAACTGGCAGATACCGGGCGGGTGCTGCTGCGGCCTTCCGGTACCGAGCCACTGATTCGTGTCATGGTAGAGGGACAGGAGCAGGCGCTGGTACAGCGGGTTGCCGAAAGCCTGGCCGAGACGGTAAAAAATGCCCTGACATAAGCCGTAACACCCCGTTTTACCTTGCTTTATTCCCCTTTCGCCGTTATTATTCAGCGCACTTTTCGACACGGAACTTATGAGGAAAATCCATGCGTAAGCCGATAATTGCCGGTAACTGGAAAATGAACGGATCCCGTTCAAGTATCAAAGAATTACTCGATGGCATTAAAGCCGGAGTAGGGGAAGTAAAATCTGCCGAAGTGGTGGTTTGTGCTCCTTCTATTTATATCGCAGATGTTGCCGCGCAACTCGAAGGTACCGATATCGCATGGGGTGGTCAGAATTTAAGCACCGAGCCCAAAGGGGCGTTCACCGGTGAAATTTCTGCCGATATGCTGCTGGATTTTAACTGTAAATACGTCATTGTTGGGCACTCTGAACGTCGTTCCCTCTATGGTGAAACCGATGAAATCGTGGCCGAGAAATTTGAAGTTGCGCGTAAGGCTGGGCTGCGTCCAATCCTGTGTATTGGTGAAACCCTGCAGGAACGTGAAGATGGCGTAACCAATGATGTCTGCGCCCGTCAGATTATGGCGGTTATCGAGCGCAGTGGCGTTCAGGCTCTGCTGGATGGTGTAATTGCCTATGAACCTGTCTGGGCGATTGGTACCGGCAAAACAGCAACACCGGAACAGGCGCAGGAAACCCATGCCGCGATTCGCAAGCTGATTGCAGAAAAAGATGCCTCGGTTGCCGAGCAGGTACGTATCCAGTACGGCGGTAGCATGAATGCCGGTAATGCCGCAGAACTGCTGGCAATGGAAGATATTGACGGTGGTTTGATCGGTGGTGCCTCACTCAAGGCCGAAGATTTTCTGACCATTTGCAAGGCAGCCGGCTAATTTAATTTTAAAGAGTTTAACTAAACTATGTTACATAACATCATTCTTGTCATTCATGTACTGGTCGCCATAGGTGTGATCGGACTGGTTCTTATCCAGCAGGGTAAGGGCGCCGATGCCGGTGCCGCCTTTGGTAGTGGAGCTTCATCCACTGTTTTTGGTAGCCAGGGTTCCGCATCCTTCCTGACCCGTACCACGGCTATACTGGCCACGATTTTCTTTATAACCAGCCTGTCGCTGGCATACCTCTCGACACAGAAAATCAAGCCAACCAGTGTGGTCGACAAGGTGAAAGTGGAACAGAAAAAAGATGATGTTCCTGCAGCAGAAACAAGCAAGCCTGCAGCTGCACCAGAATCGGATGTTCCAGTATCCGAGTAAACAAACAAGCCGAAGTGGTGGAATTGGTAGACACGCTATCTTGAGGGGGTAGTGGGGCGACCCGTGCCGGTTCGAGTCCGGCCTTCGGCACCATATTCAAAAAGATTGATTGTTTATCTATTAAACGATTGAATGACTCTCACCGGCACGGGAACCCGTGCGGTTGATGCAGGCCATCCCTGGCCTGCCCCCTACGGGCAGCAAAGCTGTCCAATTTTGCTCCCGGCAAAATTGTCGAGTCCGGCCTTCGGCACCATATTCAAAAAGATTGATTGTTTATCTATTAAACGATTGAATGACTCTCACCGGCACGGGAACCCGTGCGGTTGACGCAAG
>JALUTJ010000047.1 GCA_027057985.1 Chromatiales bacterium | reverse complement strand
ATACCGATAGGACCATTACGTTGCTTGCCGATAATGATTTCTGCGGTGCCCTTGTCGGTACTGTCTTCGTTATACACTTCATCACGATAGATAAAGATAATCAGATCCGCATCCTGCTCGATGGCGCCCGATTCACGCAGGTCTGACATGATTGGTCGCTTGTTGGGACGTTGTTCAAGACTACGATTAAGCTGTGACAGCGCCAGCACCGGTACGCCCAGCTCCTTTGCCAGCCCTTTTAAGGAACGCGAGATTTCCGATATTTCGGTAGCGCGGTTTTCGCCCGTACCCTTGGCCGACTGCATCAGTTGCAGGTAATCGATAACGATCATGCCAAGCCCATGCTCACGCTTTATTCGTCTTGCCCTTGCTCGTACTTCCATCGGGTTAAGCCCCGGTGTGTCATCGATAAAGATTGGGGCATCATTGAGAATACCCACCGCAGATGTCAGCCGTGGCCAGTCGGCATCATCGAGTTTACCGGTGCGAACCTTGTTGGAGTTAATACGTCCGAGTGATGACATCATCCGCATCACCAGCTGATCCCCTGGCATTTCCATACTGAAGACCGCCACCGGCTGCTTGTGCTTGATCGCAGCATTTTCAACGATATTCATCACGAAGGAGGTTTTACCCATGGAGGGACGGCCGGCAATAATGACAAGATCGGCCTTTTGCAGGCCGGAGGTCATATTGTCGAAATCATCGAAGCCGGTGGGAATACCAGTATAGGCATTGTCATTCTGGTACAGCTCATCGATGCGATCCACTGCCTTTTTCAGCAGCTCTTTCATGTTCTTGTAACCGCCTTCAGAACGGGTGCCCTGCTCGGCAATCTCAAATACCTTGCTCTCTGCCATATCGAGCAGGTCGGCACTGCTACGCCCTTCCGGGTTATAGGCTGACTCGGCGATATCAGTGGATACCCGGATCAACTGCCGCAGTACCGAGCGTTCACGCACAATTTTGGCATAGGCCTTGATATTGGCCGCGGTCGGGGTATTTTTCGCCAGTGAACCGAGATAACTCAGGCCACCGACATTATTGAGCTCATTGTGTGAATCCAGCCATTCCGACAGGGTGACCACGTCGTAGGGGTCATTTTCCTCGGCCAGTGCCGCGATGGAACGGAAAATCAGGCGGTGATCCTGACGATAGAAATCGCCTTCGGCAAGCACATCTGCGACCTGGTCCCAGGTATTATTATCAATCATCAGGCCACCAAGCACCGCCTGCTCAGCCTCGAGTGAATATGGCGGCAGCTTCAGTTGCTCGGCCGATTCATCGGCCGGGTAGAGGGAATCCGGGTATGGAGGCGCAGCTTCTTGCATGCGCAAAACTCTCTTTCAGGTGATTTTATTATCATCAACGGGGAGTAAAAGAATATCACAAAGCGGGCGGCCGGGGCTGTGATAAACCCCCAAAGCAGGCGAAAAAATGGCAAAAAAAAAGCCTGGTTACAAAATAACCAGGCTTTGATTTTTTCTAAAACAGCTTCAGAAAAGTCTTTATTCCGCTTCCACGATCAGCTTGATGGTCTGGCTGACATCAGAATGCAGAATGAAAGTAATATCGTATTCACCGGTATTACGGATAGCTTCCGGCATGGAAACTTCACGGCGCTCGACTTCAACACCGGCATCAGATGCTGCAGCAACGATATCGGTAACACCAATCGAACCGAACAGCTTGCCTTCATCACCGGCATTGGCCTTGATGGTGAGCGTGGCAACTGCAGCAATGGCTTCGGCACGAGACTGTGCGGTGGCCAGCGCTTCGGCTGCTTTCTTCTCCAGTTCTTCGCGACGTGCTTCGAACTCGGCGATATTCTTTTCATTGGCCGGTACTGCTTTTTTCTGCGGCACCAGGTAATTACGACCATAGCCATTCTTGACCGTAACGCGGTCACCCAGGTCACCCAGGTTGGCTACTTTTTCTAATAAAATGACTTCCATTTTAATATCCTCAATTACTATTCAGTTTCCCATGCAACTTGCATCGCGCATGGTAAAAGCCCTGTGAACTACCCGCGCTATCGCAGGCAAGCCAGCGGTTCTCTTTACTTGTGAGAATCCGTGTACGGAATCAGCGCTAAAAAACGTGCGCGCTTGACCGCGGTGGCAAGCTGACGCTGGTAGCGTGCTTTAGTACCGGTAATACGGCTTGGTACAATTTTGCCACTTTCAGTAATATTGGCTTTTAATGTAGCCAGGTCTTTGTAATCAATCTCTTGAACATTATCTGCAGTAAAACGACAGAATTTTCTACGACGGAAATGACGTGCCATGTTTCGGCTCCTATTTTCTAATGTGTTCCGGTTAAATATCAGGCTGCTTATTCGGCAGCAGCTTCTTCAGTTACAGCGTCTTCTGCAACGGCTGCTGCAGGGGCTTCTTCAGTTTTGGCTTCTGGCTTGCGTGATTCACGCTCCTCAGTCTGTGCCATGGGTGAAGGTTCGGTAATAGCCTCTTTACGACGGATAACCAGGTTACGAAGAACAGCATCATTGAAACGGAATGCATTTTCCAGCTCATCCAGTGTTTCCTGATCACACTCGATATTCATCATCACGTAATGAGCTTTGTGGATTTTCTGAATCTGGTAGGCCAGTTGACGGCGACCCCAGTCTTCCAGGCGGTGGATAGTACCTTTGGCATCTTCAATCAGTTTACGATAACGATCGATCATCGCCGGTACCTGTTCACTTTGGTCAGGGTGGACCAAAAACACGATTTCGTAGTGTCTCATAGCGCTCCTCATGGCTATTGAGCCTCCCGGAGGTATTTCCAGTGAGGCAAGGAGTTAAACGAATTGTTGCTGTTCCGTGTTCACGGAGCAGTAAAGGCGGCGATTTTACTGAAAATGACCGCCAACCACAAGCAAAAACGCGGGAAATGGCAGATAAATTCATTCACGGAGCCGACAATATGGCTATTACCGGCTATTCATTCGGAAAATCTCGATTCGCGACACGCTATTCGCCATCCCTGGCTGCTCCACGATTGCCGTCCTGGCGATCGACGGTCGCTCATCGAGTTTTCCTGCTGAATAGCCTGTTCCCCTGCTTCTTTGCCGTAAAAATAATTCTGTCGGTTCCGTCACGTTGTTCCTTGAACCGACCTGGCAAAAAAACTTTGTCTGCTGTGAAAAAACGATGATTAGCCAGCCATGCTTCGCTGCCGCACCGCCTCGTAGAGACAGATACCTGCACTGACCGAGACATTCAGGCTCTGCACCGTGCCGTGCATGGGTAATTTGACCAGGCTGTCGCAGTGTTCAGCGGTAAGACGACGCAGGCCCTTTCCTTCTGCTCCCAGTACCAGTGCCAGCGGGCCGGTGAGATCTGCCTGGTAGATGTCCTGTTCGGTATCGAGCGAAGTACCGATGATCCAGATCCCGGCCTGTTGCAGTTCACGCAGGGTACGAGCGAGGTTGGTGACCTGAAAAAAAGGCACGGTTTCAGCTGCCCCCGAGGCCACCTTACGCACCACCGCGGTAAGTCCGGCAGATCTATCTTTTGGTGCAATTACGGCCTGAACCCCGGCCGCATCCGCGGTACGCAGGCAGGCTCCAAGATTATGCGGATCCTGTACGCCGTCCAGTACCAGGAAAAAGGCGGGTTCATCCAGGTTTTGTAACAGTTGCGCGAGATCTTTTTCATTACCCGCCGGGGTGTCTTTACTCAGCGCGACCACACCCTGATGCCGGGTATCTTCACCCACCAGTTTATCCAGCACCTCGCGGCTCACTCGCTCTGGCCTTATATTGACCTCGCTGGCACGCTGTAGCAGTTTTCTGGCCCTGTCGTCACGGCGGCTCTTTTCCAGCCACAGGCGGGTAAGCATTTCCGGTTCCCGATCCAGGATGGCCTGAACCGCGTGCATACCGTAAACATAATGACCGTCTTTATGGCTCATGGCTTAGCGGGATTTTTTCTTCTTTTTCTTACTTTTCTTTTTCGCCGCAAGTTTCTTTTTCGCTTTTTTATTCAGCTTCTTCTTGCTATGGCGCAGGCGTTTGCCACTTTCATCACGCTTTTTGCCCGCAGTTTTTTTCTTGCTGGCTTTCTTTTTCGTGGTTTTCTTTTTTGTGCTTTCTTCCACAGCTTCATCCGGCTTTTTATCTTTGGCCGCAGTCTTGCGTGGCAGGCGTTTTACCGAGACCAGGTCAAAGTCGATCTTACGATCTTCGAGGTTGACCTTCGCAACACTGACAATCAGGTGATCGCCAAGGCGGAACACCTGCCCGGTACGCTCACCCACGAGACGGTGGTGATTGGCATCAAAATTATAATAATCCTTGTCCAGCGAAGTGACATGAATCAGGCCTTCAACAAAAATATTATCCAGCTCAACAAAAATACCAAAGCCGGTAACACTGGTAATGGTGCCTTCAAATTCTTCACCCACCTTGTCCATCATGTATTCACACTTGAGCCAGTCAACCGCATCACGGGTGGCTTCATCGGCACGGCGTTCGGTTTGCGAACAATGCTCACCGAGTGACTGCATATCCGGATAGCTGTAGTGGAAGTTATCGGCCGTACCACCACGTAGAATATGACGGATGCCACGGTGTACCAGTAGATCAGGGTAACGACGGATGGGTGAGGTAAAGTGACAATAAGCCTTCTGCGCCAGACCAAAGTGGCCGTTATTATCCGGTGTATAAACCGCCTGTTGCAGGCTGCGCAGTAATACGGTCTGGATCAGGTGGGCATCGGGCCGGTCTTTGACCTCATCGAGTAACTCGGCAAAATCACCCGGGGCTGGATTATCCCCGCCACCTAATGTTAGCCCGACTTCGCCCAGGAATTCCTTAAGCGCTTCCATCTTGGCCTCTTTCGGTGCACCGTGAACCCGATACAGGGTCGGTAACTTGTGCTTGAGCAGGAATTCTGCCGCACTAACATTAGCCAGAATCATAAACTCTTCGATCAGCTTGTGCGCGTCATTGCGAATCACCGGGATAATACGTTCTATCTTGCGATTTTCACCGAAAATAATACGGGTCTCGGTGGTATCAAAGTCAATTGTACCGCGTTGCTGCCGCCGCTTGAGCAGCACTTTGAACAGGCTGTGCATTTCCAGTATCTGCAACAGGAAATCACTATACTGCTGGCGTAATGGTGAATTCTCGTTTTCAATCATTTCCGCAACCTTTGTATAGGTAAAGCGGCAATGTGAACGCATCACACCTTCATAAAAACGTTTTGACTGCACCACACCTTTTTTATCCAGCTGCATTTCACAGACCATGCAGAGGCGATCAACTTCCGGGTTGAGTGAACACAATCCGTTAGACAGGACTTCCGGTAACATGGGAATCACTCTCTCAGGGAAATAAACCGAGGTACCGCGTTCGGCGGCTTCCCTGTCCAGCGCCGAGTCTATCTCCACATAATGAGAAACATCGGCAATGGCCACATAGAGTTTCCAGCCTTTGGCATTGGCTTCAACATGCACCGCGTCATCGAAATCACGCGCATCCTCGCCATCGATCGTCACCAGGGGCAGGTGCCGGATATCGACACGTTGCTTCTCGGCCTTTGCAGACTCGGGCACTTCTTCGGTAAAAGACTTGATCGCTTCTTCAACCTCGGGCGGCCAGCTGGTGGGAATGCCATGGGAACGCATGGCAATATCGATTTCCATGCCGGGCGCCATGTGCTCACCCAGCACTTCATGCACTCGCCCCACGGCCTGCCGGTGCCGGGTAGGCTGTTCAACCACTTCAACCGAAACGATCTGACCATGTTGTGCCTTGCCCATGTTTTCTTTTGGAATAAGCACCTCATGGGTGATGCGCTTATTGTCAGGGACGATAAAACCGATCCCGCCTTCAACGAACAGTCGTCCAACGATATAGGGGTTAGCCCGTTCCAGCACCTCGACCAGCGCCCCCTCGCGGCGACCACGCCGATCAACGCCGGAAATTCGGACAATGGCGCGATCACCATGAAACAGGCGCCGCATCTGAAACGCACTAAGGAAAAGGTCATCAGAGCCGTCATCCGGCACCAGAAAGCCAAAACCGTCCGGATGGCCGATAACCCGTCCCGTGACGAGGTGCATTTTATCGATCAGGGCGTATTCCTTGCTGCGGGTGAACATAAGCTGTCCGTCCCGTTCCATCGCCCGCAGGCGTCGGCGCAGGGCCTCGAGGTCATTTTCGGCGCTGAGACCAAGTAATTCGGCGATTGCCGCCCTGTTCAGCGGTTTTCCCACTTCTTCGAGTTTTTCAAGGATAAATTCCCGGCTGGGAATGGGATTGTCGTATTTATTGGATTCGCGCGCTAGATGGGGATCTGAGGAGGAATTTTGCTGTTTTTTGTCATTCATAAGGTGGGATGTTATGCCTTTTAATTATTTGTATCGTAGAAAAGCATTATTTTACATTAAAAATCAAATCTTTGCTGAAATATAAAATTTGTGGATTGACAGAATCGGGCTGG
>JALUTJ010000046.1 GCA_027057985.1 Chromatiales bacterium | reverse complement strand
GCGTTGCACTGCTTCGCAACAGCACAGCGTTCACTGAGCCACTGGATACACAACACCCGGTAGATGCCTTCGGTGATATGGGTGCAGCCACTGGCTGCGCACTCATCGGCATGATTGCGGCAGCTGCACAGCGGCGCGTCAGTTTTCACCATTACCTGTTGTGCTGCTCGTCTGATCTGGCACACCGTGCTGCGGTGCGATTGGATATTGTTTAGATAAAAAACAAGTTTTATAAGAGGGCTGAATTATGGAAATGTGCGAACTGGTCGCAACTGCGTTTATCAATGAAGAATTGGAAAAATGTCCATTTACGGAAAAAATGGTTGACTCGAAAGTATCGAAAGTCGATCCAGAGGAGATTGAAAATGACGACAAAAAAGCAGCACGCAAAGAACAGGAAAATGATGGGGGTGCGCTGGGTAGAAATCTGAGCAAAGGAGAACCCGGTTCAAAAGGGACGGTAGGTGGCCCTTATCCACCTGATGATGATTTAAAAATAGAAAAACCACAAGATTCTAAACCGGGCCGGGGTGAAAAATATGCCTACGTTGAAGGTGCGGGTGAATACCCTGGTAATATTTTTCCTTATGTGGTTGCGGCACACCATTTAATACCGGGAAAAGCATCACTGGCACGGAGCGAATTAAAATCATTTATGACTGCGGGTGAAAGTGTCACAACTGAAAGTGGTAAATCATGGAAAATAGCTTGCCACATTGGCTACAATGTGAACGGGGCCCATAATGGCATCTGGTTACCCGGTAACTACGCTATACGCAAACCGAGTAAAAGTTGGTATAAATCACCCGATGCGAGTAAAAAGTGGAGCGAACTGGGCGACCACCCATGGTGTATTAACTATGTGGCGGCTGTGTCAAAAGTGACTCAACGTCAGTTTCATGATGCACATAAAAAATACAATAAATCTGTAAGAAAATTACTCAATAAAATAGCAACAAAACTATACGCACATCAGGATAAGTGTGAGGAGTGTGCAAAAAAAGTGAATGGCGAAATCACCCCTCCTTATTTTATTAAGCAACGGCTTTATAATATATCCAACTATTTGCATGGACAGTTAGCAGGCGCACCCTATGCTTGGAAACGGCCCTGGTATGCATCTGATAAATGGAGAGATAAGGTCTATTCACCAGCAAGTGGGAAAATCGATAATGCATTTTTGGATGCCTACGATTCTGCGCACTCTGCAAACAAATAACATAAAGAGAAATATTGATGACATACTATGTAATGAATGGAGAAGGCGTTTATCCAGTACTGGTAATTGAAAAAGAACCACATTTGCCCGGTGGGCCGTGGTATCACGGCCATAAATTAAAAATAACCGTTCCAACACCGTTAGAGTATGTTTTAGAAGTTGAAGATGAGGAGCCTGATAGCAATATAGAAATGCTTAATGATTCTTGTGCCATTCCCGTCATGCACAACAACTTATTAGAAGCCCTCCAATCCGCAGGCGTTGATAATCTCGAACTTTTTCCTGCCCGGATAACCAACCCTAATACGGGTGAAGTGCATGAGGACTATCATGCTTTTAATGTTTTGGGCCTGGTCTCCGCAACGGACCTTGAAAACTCAACATTAATGAATAAATCAGACGCTGTCACTTTACTGGATACGGATTTTGATAGCTTGGTGATTGATGAAAAAAAGACCATGGATTTTCGGTTGTTTAGACTGGCAGAAAATTGCAGTGCAATTGTTGTGTCTGAGGAAGTCAAAGCGGCCGTTGAAGAAAGAGGTATCCCTGGTATTGTGTTTTACGGCCCGGGTGAATGGTCTGGTTAATTCAGGAAAGTACATCAAGGTAAAAAAATCAACATGTATTACCTGTTATCAAGTAACAGCCGCCCTTCGCTGCGGGTTACCTTGAAAGAGTACTAGGGGCGCAGCTGCCAGGGCGGCCGGTGTCGCAC
>JALUTJ010000045.1 GCA_027057985.1 Chromatiales bacterium | reverse complement strand
CAGAACAGATCAATGAAAAGACCGGGCGCATCCATACTTCCTATAACCAGACCGTGGCGGCCACGGGGCGCCTGTCGTCTTCGGATCCCAACCTGCAGAATATTCCGGTGCGAACCGAGGAAGGACGCCGTATTCGCCAGGCCTTTGTTGCAGCCGAGGGTTATAAAATCGTGGCGGCGGATTACTCACAGATTGAACTGCGAATTATGGCGCATCTTTCAGGCGATAAAGGCCTGCGCGAGGCTTTTGCCAAAGGCCTGGATGTCCATACCGCGACGGCAGCAGAAGTATTTGATATTGATGCCGAGAAAGTAACGCGGAATCAGCGCCGCTCGGCCAAGGCGATTAACTTTGGCCTCATCTATGGCATGTCGGCCTTTGGCCTGGCAAAGCAACTGGATATCGGACGTAACGAAGCCCAGCAATATGTCGATCGCTATTTTGAACGTTATCCCGGGGTAAAAGAATACATGGAGCAAACAAGGGAAAAAGCCAAACAGCAGGGCTATGTTGAAACCCTGTTTGGTCGGCGTTTATACCTGCCGGAAATCAATGCCCGCAATGCCATGCGCCGCCAGTATGCTGAACGCACTGCGATTAATGCGCCGATGCAGGGTACCGCGGCAGATATTATCAAGCTTGCCATGATTCAGCTTGACAGCGAGATAGAAAAAGGCAAACTGGATATCAGTATGTTAATGCAGGTTCATGATGAACTGGTATTTGAAGTCAGGGAGGCACAGCTGGATAGCGCCATTAGCCTGGTAACAGAAAAAATGCAGGGTGCCGCGGAGCTGGCCGTGCCTTTAATCGTGGATGTGGGTGTGGGACATAACTGGGATGAAGCGCACTGATAAACGACTATTAAAACAAGGGGGAAATTATGGAAGATAATCAAAACGCAATGGAAACAACCACAACGAGCGCAGAGCCGCAGATCAAACCGTTTGAATTTCATGGCAGGGCCGGTGAGTTTTTTACCATCTGGATAGTCAATGTTGCTCTAACAATTTTAACTCTGGGGATTTATTCTGCCTGGGCCAAGGTAAGAACACAGCAGTATTTTTATGGCAATACAATTCTTGACGGGGTTTCCTTTCGCTACACCGCAAATCCGGTAAAGATTTTAAAGGGCAGGGTGATTGCCCTGGTTCTGTTTATGCTTTATTACTTTTCCACAACATTAAGTCCAAAAACCGGTTTTATTATCTTCCTTGGTATTATGTTACTGGTACCGGCATTACTGGTGATGTCGCTATCATTCCGGTTGCGTTATTCCATGTATCGCAATATCAGTTTTAATTTTATCAAGAACTACGGTCAGGCTTATAAAGTGTTTGGTATCCCGGTACTCTTGATAGGATTATATCTTTTTCTTGCCAGCCAGCAGCAACATCTCCTGACAAAAGAAAATATTCATGAAACGGGTATGTTATATGGTGTAGCCGTCATGATTCTAATACCACTCATTGCTGTACTGTTCCCCTGGTGGGAATTTGCCATAACCCATTTCAAGGTAGAGCACGCCCGTTACGGAACAAGCCGCTTTAAATTCCTGGGCCGTATGAGACAGTATTATAAAATGTATGGTGTTATGTACCTGGGTACATTTCTTATTTTTGGGATTTTCTTTTTTATAATGTTTACGGCAATGCAAGGCATCACGAAAGAAGAAGCTAAACAGGTACCAGCATTTATGCCTTTAATAAGTTTGTTAATCCTGCCCGGTTATTTATGGGTTTTTGCTTACCTGCAGGCAAAACGTACCAACCTGCTTTACGGAAATCTGGAGCTGGAAGGTCACCGTGTCCACTGTAATATGAAAGCCGGATACCTGCTTTATCTTTATATTACCAATACGCTTGGCATGGCACTGACACTGGGTTTACTGATGCCCTGGGCCAAGGTGCGTACTGCAAAGTACCGTGCCTCGGTCA
>JALUTJ010000044.1 GCA_027057985.1 Chromatiales bacterium | reverse complement strand
TTTTATTACCCGGGATGTTAAACGCTATATCGACAATATCTGGCCAATGCGACGCTTTAAACTGGAAAAGGCACTGGAACAGTTACGGGCCATACCTCGCCCCTTTAATGCCTTACATAAGAAGAACTAGGTGGGGAATTTATCCCTGAATATCGATAGCGCCGGGTTTATTATTCAGTATCTGATCAATAGCGGTGAGGTCACGGTGGTGGCAATTCGGGCTGATCTTAAAGATGAGCGGAATGAAAAAATGGGGTTGTATGAAATCAGGGTTGACGGAGGCAAAATCGAACAAAAACGTACTAAGTCTAGTACCATAAAAACATCTTATGCTGCGGTAAATGGGCAGTCAAATACCCTTGATAGGGCAACCCGATTGATGATTGTTCATTTGCAATATGCGTTTAGACAAGACGGGCTAGTTGAACATTTTACCCTGTTCCATAATCCCTCCCAGGGCGGGATGGATGATACCTTTGAGTCGGCCATTGACCGCAAGGGCGGCCCCACCAAAGTGGCGGCCCATTTATCCCAGATTCTGCGCAATACCCATGAAACCGGGCAGGAAGTCAAATGGGTGGCCCATAGCCAGGGCGGGCTGATTATCAAGTCCGCGGTGGAGCACCATAATCAGGCCTATGGAACACCGCTGGATAGTCAGTCCATTCAGTTTAATGGTGGGGCCAATAATATTGCGCAAACCGAAATGATTATGCAAAAAGCCGGGATAAAGGTGCTGGGGTATAATAATAATCCCAATGATATTGTGCCCATGGTGGTGGGGAAAAATACCCGAAATCCGGTGCGAATCGCCGCCTGTGTGGTGGCCCTGCCCCTGGTGCTCTGGGGACCCTCCCATTTAAGCCCCCATACCCTGCCCTATACGGGAACGGGGCTATGGCGGGACTGGAAATTCTGGAATTTTAAGCGAGCAAAAAACTAATGGGGTTATTTTTAAAAACTGGAGCGGGTCGGCGACTGCGCAAATACCGTATTCATATCAATGATCGAATTTTGCAGCTGGGTCTGCCGGGAAACCTGGCGCGAGATCTGCCTCATTCCAATATACTTGGAGATATAGATCTCTTTGATTCTGAAATCTATGATGATGATATCATAAAGATCACTCATCTATTATGGGATTACAAATGGCCTATCTGGAAAAATACAGGTGATAATATTGGTTTTTTATCATTTCATATGCACATTAAAAAGCAGCCTGTGGGAACTCCCTGTGGAACCCTGGAAGAGATTGAGGAGATATTGCGTAATCGTTTAAATGAAAGATATCCAGAAAATAATAAATGGGGCAAAACACCACCAAAAGATTACCAGAATATCGAAATCAATGGCCGTAAATTTCTCTATTTTCTATGGCCGGCCAAGGACAATATGGATAGTGACCGCTACCATTACTACCTGCCACTGAGCAACCGGCATTTTTTGCACTTCAGATTTGAAATGGGTTTTGGCAAGCATGATAAAACATGGGGCAAAAAATATTATGAACAGGCACTCAATGATATGGCACGAATCCGGGATAGCGTTAAAATTATTGAATCTGCCAACCATTCCAGTGCGCTGCTTGTCTAAAAATAATTTAACAAGGCGTATTTAGTTTTATAGCCTGATGGCATAATTGCCAGCAATAAAAAACCCGGTGGCATTAAAGTCACCGGGTTTTCTTTCTTTACCCCTCATCCCTGCCTTCGGCTCTGGCATCCTGCTTCGATCTACCTTCGCCATCCCTGGCGTCGTCTCCCTGAGGGAGAAGCTAGTTGTGGGGATAAAGCGTTCTGTTTACGCTGATTGCTTGGCCTGCTCTTCAGCAATTTGCTTGTGTACTTCAGCCATATCCAGGGCTTTTGCCTTTTCAATGATTTCTTCGAAGGCTGCTGCAGGTAAAGCACCGGCTTCTGAATAAAGAACAACCTGGTCACGCAGAATCATCAGGGTCGGAATAGAACGGATGTTCATCATACCGGCAATTTCCTGTTCTTCTTCGGTGTTGATTTTCGCAAAGACGATATCAGGATGTTTTTCTGAAACTTCGCTAAAGACCGGACCAAACTGCTTACAGGGTCCGCACCATGGCGCCCAGAAATCCAGAATGACAAAGTCATTATTATCAATTGTTTCTTTAAAGTTACTGCTGTTTAAATCTACTGTCGCCATGAGTGCCTCCGCCGCTGTTGGGGTAGAATGTATATTAGAAAATACTTATATTATAAGTTATCTGGGGTTTAAAAACGACTTTACAAGGGCACTATAGCCTTTTTTGTCGAAAATTTATCCATTTTTTTACATTCTAAGCGGGGCAAGCTGCCCTTTTTCACGAAAATTGCGGTAATCCTCAAGAATCTGGGCATGATCGAAGGCCAGTGTATCGGGCAGGTCATCGAGGCTGAAAATGGCCAGATTCTTCGCATCGTCCGCTGCTTGCGGCTCACCACTGGCTTCTGCCACGTACACGGCACTCACGGTATGGCCACGAGTATCCCGTGCCGGATCCGAATACAGTCCCAACAGGGCCAGCAAGGTCACATCGAGGCAGACTTCTTCTTTTGCCTCGCGAATGGCCGCGGTTTCGATGCGCTCACCGACATCAACAAAACCACCGGGCAATGCCCAGCCATAGGGGGGATTCTTCCTTTCGATCAGGATAATGGGGCGACCCGGTTTATCTTTCAACTCGATAATAATATCTGCAGCAATCTGCGGCGTAACAGGACGAAAATTATTCATTAGTTTTCCCGGTTAATATTTTTAAAGCGAATAATACGCCGACGATCGCGTTTATCCGGTCGATGTGTGGTATGTGGTCGTTGTGCGGCCTGCAACTTGCGCTGTTCGGCCAGGGCTTCACGTTTTTCGATACTCTCGGCGTGCTCGGTATAAAGTTGCTGTGCCACCTTTGCCGGGCCACGCCGTGTACTCAATTCATTAACGATAATCTCGAAAGTAAACGGGCTTTTATAAATCCGCAATTCATCACCCGCTTGCAGGGTACGCGCCGGTTTTACCCGTTGACCATTAAGGTGAACATGCCCGCCGTTAATGGCCTCGGCGGCAAGCTGACGGTTTTTATAAAAACGTGCCGCCCATAACCATTTATCGAGCCGGACCTTTTCCTTATCCGTTGTATGTTTTTGTTTCATATAAAAATAGTAACAGATTCGGTATGATCCCGGTATGACCACCGCTACCAAACATGACAGGCAACAGCTATACCAGCAGTTAAAACAACTACTGCCGGCAGAGGCTGTTCTTGAAACCGAGGAGCAGACCCGTCCCTATGAAAGTGATGGCCTGACAGCCTACCAGCAACGTCCCTGGCTGGTGCTGTTACCCGAAACGATTGAGCAGGTTCAGGCTATTCTTATTCTTTGTAATCATGAAGGGGTTCCAGTAGTTGCCCGTGGTGCCGGTACCGGCCTTTCCGGTGGCGCTCTGCCGCTGGCCAATGGCGTGTTATTAAGCCTGGCAAAATTCAATCGTATCCGACATATCGATCCTGCCAACCGCAGCGCCGTGGTGGAACCCGGTGTACGTAACCTTGCGATCTCTGAAGCCGCGGCTGAATATAATCTTTACTATGCCCCGGATCCGTCTTCTCAGATTGCCTGTACCATTGGTGGCAACGTGGCAGAAAATGCCGGTGGCGTGCATTGCCTGAAATACGGTCTTACCGTGCACAATATCCTCGAACTCAAGATTATTACCATCGATGGTCAAGTGCTCACGATTGGTAGCCAGGCACTCGATGCGCCGGGCTATGATCTGCTTGCGCTGATGACCGGCTCGGAAGGCATGCTGGGGGTGATTGTTGAAATTACGGTCCGACTGTTACCCAAACCACCACTGGCCCGCGTTATTCTTGCCGCTTTTGACAATATAGAAAAAGCCGGTAATGCAGTGGCCGCGATCATTGCCGAAGGCATTATTCCTGCTGGACTGGAAATGATGGACAGGCTTGCGATTAAGGCTGCCGAGGACTATGCCCATGCTGGCTACCCGCTGGATGCCGAGGCTATCCTTTTATGTGAACTCGATGGCACTTCCGAGGAAGTGGAAGATCAAATCAAACAGGTGCAACAGTTATTGAAAGATAAGGGAGCGACCAGCCTGCGTACTTCTGAAAATGAAGCCGATCGACTGAAAATCTGGCAGGGCCGCAAGGCTGCTTTTCCTGCAGTGGGTCGTATCTCACCGGATTACTACTGCATGGATGGCACCATTCCACGTCACCAGCTTGCCATGGTATTGAAAAAAATCAGCGAGTTATCACAGGAGTACGGGCTTGCCGTGGCCAATGTCTTTCATGCCGGTGATGGCAACCTGCACCCGTTGATCCTGTACGATGCAAATAATCCCGGAGAACTCGATCAGACCGAGGAGTTTGGCGGTAAGATACTGGAACTTTGTGTTAAGGCCGGTGGCACCATTACCGGAGAACATGGTGTCGGCCGGGAAAAGATAGACCAGATGTGTGTACAGTTTGCCTCACCTGAATTGCAACTGTTCCATGACATCAAGCACTCATTTGATCCTTCCGAGTTACTTAACCCCGGCAAGGCCGTGCCCACCCTGCACCGTTGTGCTGAGCTGGGTGGCATGCATGTGCACGATGGCCTCTTATCTCACCCCGGGCTGGAACGTTTTTAATATGATCGAGAACGTCAACCGCACCCAGGAACTTCAGGATCGTATCCGTGCCGCCGCCAGTGACAGGCAGATGCTGAGTATTATTGGCGGCAACAGCAAGGCCTTTTATGGTAACCCGGTTAAACAGCATAATACCGCCGTGATTGAAACCCGTATCCACCAGGGAATTACCAGTTATGAACCGAGTGAACTGGTACTGACGGCCCGCGCCGGTACGCCACTGGCTGAAATTGAAGCCCTGCTGGCAGAAAACGGGCAGATGCTCCCTTTCGAGCCGCCCCACTTTGCCGAACATACCACCTTTGGTGGTGCCATTGCGGCCGGGTTATCCGGTAGTCGCCGTCCCTTTAGCGGTGCAGTGCGTGACTTTGTGCTCGGCTGCCGCATTATCAATGGCAAGGGTGAGATCATGCAGTTTGGCGGGCAGGTCATGAAAAACGTAGCCGGCTATGATGTCTCGCGCCTGATGGCCGCGGCAATGGGTACCCTCGGCCTGCTACTCGAAGTATCGGTCAAGGTCTTACCCCTGCCCCAGACAGAAAGCACGCAGGTGCTGGCCTGCGACAGGCAACAGGCACTGAAAAAAATGCAGCAGTTGAACCAGGGAACCCTGCCTGTCTCGGCCATGCTGTATGAAAATGAAAAACTCTATATCCGGCTTAGTGGAGCCGGCAGTGCCGTTGCAGCAGCAGAAAAGACGCTGGCTGGAGAAACCCTGATACATGCGGATAACTTCTGGCAACAGATCAATAACCAGCAACATCCTTTTTTCCAGACCGACAAACCCTTATGGCGCTTATCGCTGCCTTTTACCGCAGAACCGGTGATCGATGAGCCCCATCTCGTTGACTGGGCCGGGGCACAGTACTGGCTACATTCAGAAAGAGCGGCCGATGAAATACGGGCACAGGCACAGCAGTTCCATGGCCATGCCACCCTGTTCCGTGATCCCGTAAATCATTACCCGGGAGAAGAACGTTTTAGTGAACTGCAACCCGGTATTAAACAACTTCATCTGCAGTTGAAAATGCGCTTTGATCCTCAGGGCATTTTTAACTACGGACGACTTTATAGCTGGCTCTAGGTATGCAGACACGGCTCAATAAACAATTCCTCGATACCGCAGCAGGTAAACGTGCCGACAGCATACTGCGAAGCTGTGTCCACTGTGGCTTCTGCACCGCCACCTGTCCCACCTACCAGCTACTCGGTGATGAGCTCGATAGCCCACGTGGTCGTATTTACCTGATCAAGCAAATGCTGGAAGGACAGACAGTCTCGCAGGAAACACTCAGTCATCTTGATCGTTGTTTGACCTGTCGCGCCTGCGAAACTACCTGTCCCTCGGGAGTGGAATACGTACAGTTACTCGAGATTGGCAAACATGAAGCCAGTAAACGAATCCGTCGTCCTGTAAAACAGCGGTTACTGCGAAAACTGTTACTGACCTTTCTGCCCGATAGTAAACGCTTTGCTTACCTGATCAAACTGGCTTCGTTTTTCAAACCTGTACTACCGAAAAACATCAAAAAACAGCTGCCAGTATCTCAGACAGTAAAACAGCCCACGCTGCCGGAACAAAAACGTAAAATGCTCATTCTTGAGGGTTGCGTACAACCGGCATTAGCACCGGAAATCAATCTTGTCAGCAGGCAGGTACTCAACCGGCTGGGTATCGAACTGGTTTCTCTGTCAGGATGCTGCGGTGCCATTCGACAGCACCTGGGTGATGAAGACAATGCGCAGCAGGAAATTAAAAATAATATCGATCGTATCCTGGCGGCATTTGCAGATGGTATCGAAGGG
>JALUTJ010000043.1 GCA_027057985.1 Chromatiales bacterium | reverse complement strand
AGCCAATGAAGAGCAACAAACGTAAACATTATGACTTTCTGGACGTAAGTCGTGGCTTTGCCATCCTGCTGATGTTTATTTTTCATTTCTGCTATGACCTCGATTATTTTGGCTATATCGATCAGGATTTTACTCACGATCCATTCTGGACCAGTTTCCGTAATCTTATTGTCAGCCTGTTTCTGCTGATTATGGGCACCAGCCTTTACCTCGCCAATTACCGTGGTATTCGAAAAAGCCGTTACAATCGTCGCCTTGCCCAGCTTGTGCTCTATGCCGCACTGGTCAGCCTGGGCAGCTGGCTGATGTTTCCAAAGGCCATGATCTTTTTTGGTATTCTGCACTTTATTGCCCTTGCCAGCGTGGTGGGGCTGTTGTTTCTTCGTTTCGGTATTGTCAACCTGATACTGGGCATTGCCCTGATTATCTTCAGCCTTAACTTCAGTCACCCGTTTTTTAACCAGCCCTGGCTGCAATGGTTCGGCCTTGTCAGTCGCCTGCCGGTTACCGTGGACTATGTGCCCTTCCTGCCCTGGTTTGGCGTGGTGCTGATCGGCATCTACCTTGGTGACAGGCTAACCCGCCTGCCCGAAAAACATATTCTGCATCGCTGGCAAAGCCGTGATGGCTTTACCCGCCTGTTACGTCTTGGCGGCCTGCACTCTCTGAATATCTATATGCTGCATCAGCCGGTATTTATCGGCCTGCTTTATCTTGTTCACCAGCTCAGCGGGTAAAGTCATGATCAAGCATCTTGTTTTTGCCAGCAGTTTACTCGTCCCCGGCTTTGCCCTTGCAGCCAGCGCGGTCGATGATCCGCTTTGCACTACACCGGTAAAAGAAGACACCACTGGCCTGTTCTCTCCTGATGGCAAAGTTCGCCTCAGTGCCGACAAAGTTGAAGTGAGCGAAGAAGATCTTTCACGTTTTAGTGGCAACGTGGTGATACAGGAAAAAAATGCACGTATTGAAACCGATGTTGCCGAGTATTCACGAAAAAACAAACAGGTCGATGCAAAAGGCAAGGTTCGCTTTGTCAGCGACTCGATCATTGTGAATAGTGAAAGCGCCCGCTTTAAACTCAACAGGGATCAGGCCGTATTGAATAAAAGTCAGTACCAGAGCCAGGAGAGCCGCGCCCGCGGCAGTGCCGAAAAAATCGAAGTGAAAAGCAAAACCGAAACCGAGTTAAGCAATGCCACCTACACCACCTGTGAACCCGGTAAAACCGACTGGCTGCTCTCTGCCGACAGCATCAACCTGAATACCCGGACACAGCAGGGGCATGCCTCTAACGTGGTGCTGCGCTTTAAGGATGTGCCCTTTTTCTATTTCCCTTACCTGCGTTTTCCTATCGGTGAAGAACGCCTGTCCGGTTTTCTTTTCCCCTACATTGGCTCTTCCAGCCTGCATGGTACAGAAATAAAAGTTCCGTATTACTGGAATATTCACCCCCAGCTCGATGCCACGCTGACACCCCGTTTTATGACGCGTCGTGGCCTGCTAATGCAGAGCGAATTACGTTACCTGACAAAAAAACAGAAAGGTCAGATTTATTCAGAATACCTTGGCTTTGACCGTGTTTATGGTGCTAAACGAGAACGCTGGTCATGGCAACATGAAACCGCGCCCGGCCCTGGCTGGCAGTTCAAGGCAGACTATAACTCGGTTGCCGATGTACAGCACCTTGCCGACTTCAGTAATACCCTTAACAGCACCAGTACCACCTACCTGGTACGCCGGGGTGACCTGTTCTATAACAGTGATAACTGGGTACTGAGCCTGCGTGTCGAAGATAACCAGGTACTCAACGGTGTTGAAATCTACAGGCGCCTGCCGCAGATAACATTTAATACCCGACTGGCTGAAAAAAATAACCAGTTCAATTATCGCCTTAGCAGTGAAGCAGTGCGCTTTGCCCATATCGACAGCAGCAAGG
>JALUTJ010000042.1 GCA_027057985.1 Chromatiales bacterium | reverse complement strand
TTTTTAACCTGCCGATTGCCTCGCCAGCAGCCAGAAATTAATCGTTTTATTGAATAATGGCGGAGAAGGAGGGATTCGAACCCTCGATACGGGTTAACGTATACTCCCTTAGCAGGGGAGCGCCTTCAGCCTCTCGGCCACTTCTCCAGTATTTCACAACGAGCGCAAGGATACTGAAGGATAAAGCCGAGGTAAAGCCTTTATCGCGCTAAACGTTAAAAATTTTTACTCGTTTCCGGGTTGTTTGGTTTCGTTCTGGATGCGCTCGTAGATTTCTTCACGGTGCACAGAAACATCGCGCGGGGCATTGACACCAATTCGTACCTGGTTGCCTTTTACGCCAAGAACAGTCACGGTCACTTCATCACCGATCATGAGCGTTTCACCGACTCGTCTTGTTAAAATCAACATGTTATTTTTACTCCTCAAACAATAAATCTGATTAATTCAGTTCCATCTGTGCCGATAGAGAATCGAGTGATCACCATGACACGCTCGATCCAGTATATCGACAGGCAGCAATGAAACTTTAAAAAATTATTTCTAAATCTTAGAAATAAATGAACTCGGGTTTATTGCCCTATTCCGTAGGCTGATCCAGCCCAAAGGCCGAATGCAGGGTGCGAACCCCCAATTCCAGGTATTTCTCGTCCACAACGACGGAAATCTTGATTTCTGAAGTCGAGATCATGCGAATATTGATACCTTCATCGGCCAGCGCCTTGAACATCTGGCTGGCAATACCCGCGTGAGAGCGCATTCCTACGCCCACCAGCGAGATTTTGACGATATCACAGTCACCCAGCACCTCGCGTGCACCCAGCTCCTCTGCGGTTTTCTGCAGTATCGCCAATGCCTGCTCATAGTCGTTGCGATGCACGGTGAAGGTAAAATCGGTGGTACCATCACTGCCGACATTCTGGATAATCATGTCGACCTCGATATTCGCCTCACCAATATTTCCCAGGATGCTGTAGGCCACACCGGGTTTGTCAGGCACGCCAAGGATCGTCAGCTTGGCCTCATCGCGGTTGAATGCGATTCCAGAAATGACTGCCTGTTCCATATTGTCTTCCTCGTAGGTAATCAGTGTACCGGGGCCTTCCTGAAACGAGGACAGAACCCTTAATTTCACATTGTATTTACCGGCAAATTCCACGGAACGGATTTGCAGTACCTTTGAGCCCAGGCTGGCCATTTCCAGCATTTCTTCAAAGGTAATTTTTTCCAGCCGCCGGGCATTCGGCACAACCCGTGGATCGGTGGTATAGACCCCGTCCACATCGGTATAAATCTGGCACTCATCCGCTTTCAGGGCTGCAGCCAGCGCTACTGCGGTGGTATCGGAACCACCCCGCCCCAGCGTGGTGATATTGCCTTCCTGGTCACGTCCCTGAAAACCGGCGACGATGACGATTCGTCCCTTGTCCAGGTCTGAGCGAATTCGAGCCTCATCGATATCCAGAATACGTGCCTTGGTGTGGGCACTATCGGTCAGAATATGCACCTGAGAGCCGGTATAGGAACGCGCATCATAGCCACGCGCCTTCAGTGCCATGCCCAGCAGGGCGATGGTGACCTGCTCGCCGGTAGAAACCAGCACATCGTATTCACGTGGATCCGGCTTGTCGCTAATCTGGTGGGCAAGCTCAACCAAGCGATTGGTTTCGCCACTCATGGCAGAAACCGCAACCACCACGTCATTTCCGGCATTTTTCGTTGCGATCAGGCGCTCGGCGACATTCTCGATTTTTTCAATCGATCCTACCGAAGTTCCGCCATATTTCTGGACGATCAAGGCCATTTTTTACCCGTGCAAAAAAGACGCAGATTAAACACTAATTCAGTTCCAATTTAAAGAGAATCGTCCTGAAAAAGCACTTTAAATGCGTGAATCGTGCAAAAAGCACGTCGAAACAGGCATCTCATTCAGGGAAAAC
>JALUTJ010000041.1 GCA_027057985.1 Chromatiales bacterium | reverse complement strand
CCATCGGGTCCTTTAACTGTTTTGCTCATCGTCTTCTCCTTTTTTGCTAACGTGTGCTCCAGTATCGTTGCATTTCAAAATAAAGGAAGGATGCAGTCCAGGTAATGAGAACCAGCCCGGTCAGCGATTCAACACCGGTGAGATAGCGCAGGTTGCCAAATGGCTCGATATCACCAAAACCCAGCGTGGTATAAGTGGTAAAGGAAAAGTAGGCGCAGTCGAGCAGAGTACCATCAAAATTGCCGACCAGCTTACCCCAGCCATCACTGTGGTGCATAAAGTAATAGGCGAGGGCAAAAATCCAGATTTCAAAGGCATGAGCCAGTAGTGCGGCAAAAACACCAAAGACGATTTTATAGCGATGCCGAATATGAAGCCTGGGGATATATATCGAGGTGTGGTACAGGAATTCGTAGTGGGTTATGACCACAACAGAAACTACCAGACTGTTAAGGATAAAAACATAGAGCATGCGCGCTTACCTGTTTTAACTTTATTTTGCCAGTTTATTATAGATCCATGCAACAACAAAACCGTAAATTAACGAATACGGTATGCTGAGTGGCAGGCAACACAGGATGAAGTGACAGCCGACAGTGCCCGGTAAGCCGGTAACAGTTCACCTTCCTGGGCCTTTAATGCAAAACGGCTTGCCGCATGGTGCATGCTGGTGCCAGCCTTCCGCATGCCTTCAGGCATAAATTTTACCAGGTGACTGGCGCCATGTTTATCCAGTGAGCTCATACCGAGATGGGCTTCTGCAATATCGGCGGCAGCAGGCAGTTCGCCCTTTGCCATCTTTTGCAGTATCTCGTTGATGGTTGCGAGGTGATCACGCATATTGCTAAGCATATGTTTTTGCATCATTTCCGGCAGCCGGACAAGCTGCCTTGTATCATTCTGTGCAGCTGAAATTCCAGGTAACATTAAAAGTATGATAAGTGAAAAAGTCGGTAGATTTTTTAGCATCTTATGTTCCTTTTTTCTTAAGCTATCAAAAAAGTATAGCAGAAGTTTTGGCTAATAAAGGATTGATGTCGGGTCTATCAAAAAGTTTCTACTTTACAATATGAGCTTTATATCGCATGGCACCATACAGGGCAAATAAAGAAAAAATAACGGGAAACAGGGTAATATAGCCCGCAGATGGAATAAGCTGGTTTGTAGTTTCGTAAATGATGATGGCGTAGGCCAGGATAAAAAATATCGCATAGACACGATTACTCATAGCTACGCCATAGGAAACTGGAAAGGTTTTACGACCTGCCTGCCTGTCGGCCTTGATATCCGGATACTGGTTTAGTAAAAGCAGATTGTTTACCAGAAAGAACGGGACAAGCGCAATTAACCAGGGAAAGCCAGAGAGGCTACCCGTAAGTACCTGGAATAATTAACAGGCCAAAACCCGTGCCGGGTGAAACCAGGCATAAAAAGGGTGAACGATTAATCCATTTCGTATAGAAGATAATAAGAGCAAGGCCGATAAGGCCAATGGGAAGAAGCGGCCAGCCTGTTATTGAGACAAGATACAGGCCAATAGCAACGGTAAGAGCAAGAGAAAGTATTCCTGTTACTAAAACAGACCTGGCAGCCTGAGGTGCCTCTGGCAGTGCACCGCTGCCGCCACTGAAGGGGGTTTTTCGTGTTTGCAGATCCAGCCCGCTTTTAAAATCAAGGTATTCATTGAGAACATTAACACTGATATGCGCAAGAATAGAACCAGACATAACAAGAGTAAATAAAAGAATATCGATATGGGATGAGCTGGTAGTAGCCAGAGCCAAACCCAGTAACACGCAGATAGGGGTGAGCAGTAAAAAAGAAGGGCGAAAGGTTTTTAATATCGTTATCAGGTGCATTTGCAGATAAATAATCCGGTAGATGCCATTATTTAACCTTTATAATTCCAGTTAACAGGCATATTGCACCACCAACCATACCAACC
>JALUTJ010000040.1 GCA_027057985.1 Chromatiales bacterium | reverse complement strand
GTGGTATCACAGATATGGTACAAAGTGGGGAGCAGTTATGAGCATGGCGGGATTACCGGTATCTCGCATGTACTGGAACACATGATGTTCAAGGGCACGAAGAAGTACCCAGCGGGTGAATTTTCACGCATTATTGCTGAAAATGGTGGTCGTGAAAACGCCTTTACCAGTAAGGATTACACGGCCTATTTTCAGCAACTGGAAAAAAGTCGCCTCAAGGTCAGTTTTGAAATGGAAGCCGACCGCATGCGTAACCTGACCTTGCCCGAAGATGAATTCAAAAAAGAAGTGGCCGTGGTCATGGAAGAACGTCGAATGCGCACCGAGGATAAAGCAACCGCATTAACTGCCGAGCAGTTCTATGCCACGGCACATGTCAATAACCCTTATCATCATCCGATCATTGGCTGGATGAATGACCTGCAGAACCTTAACGTGGCCGACTTGCGACGCTGGTATAAAACATACTATGCGCCAAATAATGCCACGCTGGTGGTGGTAGGGGATGTGAAACCGCTTTCAGTTTTTGCCCTGGCAAAAAAATACTTTGCCGATATTCCACCTTCCAGGATTCCAGAGCTCAAACCCCGTATTGATGCTGAACAGAAAGGCGAGCGGCGTATCGTGGTCAAGGCGCCGGCAAAACTGCCTTATCTGGTAATGGGCTACAAGGTGCCGGTATATAAAACCGCGGCAGAAAAGTGGGAGCCCTATGCACTGGAAGTCCTGGCTTATGTATTGAGTGGTGGCAGCAGTTCGCGCTTTCCGCGTTCACTGGTGCGCAAGCAACAGGTGGCACTGAATGCGGATACTGGCTACGACATATTCTCGCGTATGGACTCGCTTTTTCTTATCGATGCCGTCCCCGCAAAAGGTGTCAGTATGAAAAAACTGCAACGGGCTATCGAAAAAGAAATCGACAGGGTAAAAAATACGCTGGTGAGCACTGCTGAGCTGGAGCGAATCAAGGCACAGGCGATTGCAGAAAAAGTTTATGAGAAGGACTCGGTTTTCTATCAGGCCATGCAGATAGGTATGCTGGAAACCGTGGGCCTGGACTGGCGGCTGCAGGATGAATACACCGATAAACTCCGTGCGGTGACAGCCGAGCAGGTGCGTAAGGTGGCAAAAAAATACCTGGTTCGGGATCAGCGCACCGTGGCAATACTGGAGCCACAACCGCTTGAACAGAAAAAAGTCCGTCATGCCGTTATGCCACGGCATTAAGTTACAGGGATAAATAAAAATGAGAGTTAACAGGGTTTATACAAAAGTTTTCTTACTGCTTGCAGCGCTGATTTTAACTGCCTGCAGCGCACCGGCAAGCCGTACCACAACAGAAAGGGAAGCCGCACAGAAAAAGAATATCGATATACAGGAGTGGTATACCGGCAACGGGGTACGCGTTCTGTTCGTCGAGGCCAGAGAACTGCCCATGCTGGATATCGAGGTCACCTTTGATGCCGGCAGTGTGCGCGATGGCAGGCAACCTGGTATTGCAAAGATGACAAACAGCATGTTGAGCCATGGTGCAAGGCTGGGTAAAAAAGTCCTGACGGTAGAAGATATCGCTGAACGTTTTGACAGTATTGGTGCCGAGTTTTCAACCTCGGCCGGAAAAGATAATGCCTCGATAAGCCTACGCAGCCTGACGGATAAAAAATGGCTGACAAAGGCGATACAGACCATGCAGGCCATTATCAACGCACCCACTTTTGATGCCAGAGAACTTGAGCGCATTCGCAAGCAATGGCTGGCGGCATTTGAAAGCCGCAAGCAGTCTCCCGCTACCATTGCCAATGAACTGTTCTATAAAAAACTCTACGGCAAACACCCTTATGCCCGGCCTTCGATTGGCACGGTAAAAAGTGTGAAAAAAATCCGTCGAGCTGATTTACGTGCTTTTTATAAAAAATATTATGTCGCGCGCAATGCACTGGTGACCATCGTCGGTGATGTCAACCGGGCACAGGCAATGCAGCTGGCGGAGCAGTTAACCGGCAAGCTGGCACAGGGTAAAAAGGCCGCTGCGCTTGCAAAAGTAAAACCGTTAAAGAAAGCCATGCAGCTTCATATGGATTTTCCCTCTACGCAAACACATATCCTGATGGGCGAGCCGGGTGTAGATCGCAGGGACAGGGATTACTTTACCCTGTATGTTGCCAACCATATTCTTGGCGGCAGTGGTTTTGGCTCACGCATTATGAAAGAAATCCGTGAGAAGCGTGGTCTGGCCTATAGCAGCTACAGTTATTTTCTACCCATGCGACGTAAGGGGCCGTTTCTGATGGGGATGCAAACCCGTAATAGTAAGGCCGGTGAAGCACTTGAGGTATTACGGCAAACACTGAAACATTATATCGAGCAGGGGCCGACCGCGGAAGAACTGGAACATGCAAAGAAAAATATTACTGGCGGTTTTCCACTAAAAGTGGATAGCAATAGTGATATTGCCGGCTATATTGCCATGATCGGGTTTTACCAGTTACCACTGGATTACCTGCAAAACTTTAATCGTAATATCGAAGCCGTTACCCTGGAACAGATTCGTGATGCGCTGAAGCGCCGCATTCACCCGGATAAAATGCTGACCGTGACCGTGGGTAAATCCACAAACTAATGGCGCGCCGGGGCAACCAGTTACGCATTATTGGCGGCGAATGGCGCGGTCGTAAACTGTCGTTTCCCGATGTGCCCAACCTGCGGCCAACCCCGGATCGGGTACGGGAGACGGTATTTAACTGGCTAATGCCCGTGATTGAAGGGGCATATTGTCTCGATCTTTTTGCCGGGAGTGGTGCGCTGGGGCTGGAGGCGCTTTCGCGCGGTGCTGCCGAAGTAGTTTTTATCGATGCACATCGTAAGGCAGTACAGGCATTACAGTCCCATCTTCAGACATTACAGACACAATCCCGAAGCAGGGTGTTACTACAGGACAGTACTCGCTTTGTTTCGCAGCAGGCTGATACCGCGTTTGACGTGGTTTTTCTCGATCCGCCCTATAAATTGCCATTGATGGAAAAAGCCGTACCACTACTGGAGGAAAACGGTTTTCTTGCCGATGACGCCTTGCTCTACCTTGAAATTGAAAAACGCCAGTCCCTGCCGACATTGCCTGCCAACTGGCAGCAAATAAAGGAAAAAACCGCCGGGGAGGTACATTATTTTCTCTTTCAGCGTAATGCTGTCTCCATTTAGGGCAGGCAATGCGCTAAAATACTCAATTCAACAACGTTAAAGGCAGCCCGCGTGAATATCACCGCCATCTATCCCGGTACTTTTGATCCCATTACCAATGGTCATAGCGACCTGGTGCAACGCGCCGCACGTATTTTCGATCGCGTTATCCTCGCGGTGGCGGCGGGTAATGAAAATGGTAGCAAGAAGCCGGTTTTTCCGCTCGAAGAGCGGGTGGCGCTGGCCAAAGACGTACTTGCGCCGTTGCCCAATGTCGAGGTTATCGAGTTTGACGGGTTACTGGTGGATTTTGTGCGGCAGCAAAATGCCCAGGTCATCCTGCGTGGCCTGCGCGCGGTGTCCGATTTTGAATACGAATTCCAGCTGGCCAGCATGAACCGGCACCTGGATGAAAAGATTGAAACCCTGTTTTTAACCCCGGCCGAGCAGTACAGCTATATTTCCTCCAGCCTGGTGCGTGAAATCGCAGCATTGGGCGGCGATGTTTCCCCTTTCGTGCACGAGAAAGTGGTTACTGCATTAAATAACAGAATACGCTAATATACGCAGCCTGAAGAATCCCTGTAACGGAGTAGAACCATGTCCCTGATGATAACCGACGAATGTATTAATTGTGATGTGTGCGAACCTGAATGTCCCAATTCCGCGATAGCACAGGGTGATGAAATTTATGAAATCGACCCGAACCTGTGTACCGAGTGCGTGGGCCACTTCGATGAGCCGCAGTGTATCGAGGTCTGCCCGGTCGACTGTATTCTCAAGGATCCGGATAACCCCGAATCTGAAGAAGAATTGCTGGTTAAGTATCAGAAACTGACCGCAGAATAAGCCATAATAAAAAGCCTCCTGACGAGGCTTTTTTTATTTAAAGGAATCGGTTATGCGTAAGCACCTTTCATTTCTACTGATATTTCTTCTACTGGCAACATCAGCCCATGCCGGGCTGAAGCCGGGTAAGGCAGCGATTGCTTCGGCGCATCCACTGGCGACAAAGGCCGGATTCGAGATTTTACAGCAGGGTGGAAATGCCTTTGATGCCGCAGTGGCAGTCAGTGCGGCACTGGCGGTGGTCGAGCCTTATAGTTCTGGTATTGGCGGTGGTGGCTTCTGGTTATTACAGGATGCTGCAAGGGATAAAGTCGTGATGGTGGACGGGCGTGAAGTGGCACCGTTAAAGGCCGACCGGGATATGTATCTGGATAAAAAGGGTAAGGTCATCCCTGGTCTTTCGGTTGACGGGGCGCTGGCGGCAGGGATACCGGGTGAGCCGGCAGCCCTAGTGCATATCGCGAAGAAATATGGGCGTTTACCGCTGGCTAAAACACTGGCACCGGCCATTCGTTATGCCGAACAGGGTTTTGCGGTCACGCCGCATTATCAGCGCATGGCGGGTTTCCGTCTCAAGGTGCTGCAAAAGTATAAAGACAGCGCAGCGATTTTTCTCAAACAGGGGCGGGTGCCACTACAGGGTTACCGTATCCGCCAGCCCGGGCTGGCGAAAACCCTGCGTGCAATTGCAGAAAAAGGCCGGGCGGGTTTTTATGCCGGTGAAATCGCAAACAAGCTGGTCAGCGCCAATAACCGTGCTGGTGGTATCTGGACTTTAAAAGATCTTAAAAATTACCGGGTAAAAGAGCGGACACCGATTCGTTTTAACTACCGGGGTTATGAGATTACCTCGGTCGCGCCACCATCTTCTGGTGGCATTGCTATGGCTGAAATCCTGAACATGCTTTCTTTTTATAAGCTGGAACGGTTATCGGAAACCAATCGTATCCATGTTGTGGTCGAAGCCATGCGCCGGGCCTATCGTGACCGGGCCCAGTACCTGGGGGATACCGACTTTATTACTGTTCCGGTAAAAAAACTGACCAGTCTGTCTTATGCAAAATCATTACAGCAGGGTATCGATTTTGAAAAGGCAACCCCAAGCAGCCGCCTGCCGGGTGTAGCGGATACTTCCGGGGGTAATCACACCACGCATTTCTCGATTATCGATAAACAGGGTAACCGGGTGTCGGCAACGCTTTCGATTAATTATCCATTTGGTTCCGGCTTTGTTGCCGGGGATACCGGGGTGTTATTGAATGATGAGATGGATGATTTTTCTGCCCTGCCCGGGGTACCTAATGTGTATGGCCTGGTTGGTGCCGAAGCCAATGCGATTGCGCCGGGCAAGCGCATGCTTTCGAGTATGAGCCCAACCTTTGTCGAGAACGAAGACAGGCTGGTGATAATTGGCACGCCCGGCGGCAGTCGCATTATTACCATGGTGCTGCGTGGCATACTGGCAGCGATAGAAAACAAAACCGCAACCGAGGTGGTTAACCTGCCCCGTTACCATCACCAGTACCTGCCGGATGTTATCCAGTATGAGCCGGGTGCTTTTACAGCGAATACCGTGAAAGTTTTGCAGCAGATGGGACATCATCTTAAAGAACTGAAATATGACTTTGGCAATATGCAGGTAGTGATCTGGGACAAGAAAGCAAATCGCCTGACAGCTGCCAGTGACCGGCGTGGAGAAGGGGCTGCAGAGGTAAAGTAAGTTCTAGTGTTTTATTTCTGGCAGTGTGGGCAATAAAAGGTCGAGCGCTGCCCCAGGGTGATCTGACGGATGGGTTTTTTGCATTTGCCGCAGGCTTCACCAGCGTGGTCATAGACTTTGAGTTTTTGCTGGAAGTAACCGGGCTTGCCGCTGCTATTGGTAAAGTCTTTTAAGGTCGTGCCGCCCTGTTTAATCGCCTGTTTCAGAATCTGTTTGATGGCCTTTACCAGTGCTTCGGCTTCACTACGGCTGATACTCCCGGCACGACGGGTGGGACGAATACCGGCAAGATAAAGCGATTCACTGGCATAGATATTCCCCACACCGACCACGATTTTACTGTCCATAATAAATTGCTTGATGCTGGTTTTACGTTTACGTGATTTTGCATACAGCAGTTCGGTATTGAAAGCACGGCTCAATGGTTCCGGCCCCAGTGCGTTTAACAGTGGATGCTGCAGCGGATCTTCCGTGGTAAAAAGCACGCAGCCAAAACGACGTGGGTCACGCAGTCGCAATGCCTTGCCATTACCGAGCTGCAATTCAAAGTGATCGTGCTTTTCGGGTTTTTCACCTGTTTTAATAATACGCAGACTGCCGGACATACCGAGGTGGATAATCAGTGTGCCAACGCGTGTTGTCAGTAAAAGATATTTACCACGACGCTGTACCGATTGAATAATGCTGCCCGGTAATTTCTTTTTTAAGCTACCAGGAATTGGCCAGCGCAGGTTGCGGTTACGGACGATAATATT
>JALUTJ010000039.1 GCA_027057985.1 Chromatiales bacterium | reverse complement strand
TGTTCAATATTACCAGGTACATGCTTGTCATTTTTTTTCCCTCTAACAATAAGGCCAACTGTATGATTATTGATCGGATACTTAACTCCCATTTACTCCTCCTTGATGATGGATAAAATTTTATTAACATCCTTTATCCAAGTTAGAATACTAATTAAGTGACAAATCGGTCAACCAAAAATATCTTAAAAAAATATATTCCCTTACTCAAATAATGGACTTTTATCTCCTTCGCTTACTTTATATTTATACTAATCAGATGCTTAGTAATAAGCTAATCACATATAAAAAGGGAGCAAATGCTCCCTTTTTTATTGCATAAAATAACGACTGTTATTTTTTCTTACGCTTTTCTGCACGCTTTAAACGTGAAGATAAGCGCCGTGCCAGATCACCAAACAGCTCGGTCTGGGTTGGATGCGGATGAATTGCAGCACCAACCTGTTCCAGTGTCATGCGACCTGAGACCATCATAACGCCTTCACCAATCAGGGTATCGGCATGATCGGCAAGGAAATGCACACCAATCACACGGTGGCTTGCCTTGTCTGCCACGATCTTGATCAGACCGTGAGTCTCGCCATTGATCATGGCCTTGGCATCTATACTCATCGGCACCTTGATTTCAACTGCATCAATCCCTTTAGCTTTGGCCTGCTCTGTAGATAAGCCGACAAAAGCCGCTTCTGGACGGGTAAAGATAACACCGGAATCCAGGTCCTGGTCATAAGCCATATACTCACCACAAATCGTAGTGGCAGCAACACGGCCCTGCTGACCCGCAGTATGTGCCAGCATCAGGCCACCAATCACATCACCGACGGCGAAGATATGTTTCACATTGGTCTGGCATTGTGCATCAACCTTGATAACACCGTTCTCACTGGCAACACCGGCCTTATCCAGCTGCAATGGTTCAAGTACCGGACGTTTACCGGTTGCCATAATAACGTAATCACAGCTAAAGGTATGTGACTTGCCTTCAGCATCTTCATAGGTCATCTTCATGGCACCCGGCTTGCCTTTAATCTCGCTGATTTTTGCACTGGTGGTAATGGTGAGACGCGGATCATTGTTCAGGACTTCGGTCAGCTGTTTAGCGACCTCCGGCTCAACTTCAGCCAGGATACGATCCTGACCTTCGAACAGTTGTACCTTTGTACCAAAGTCCTGGAAGATTTGTGCCATCTCGACACCAATCGCACCACCACCAATCACACCCAGGCGTTTTGGAATTTCTTTTAATCCCCAGACTGTATCCGAAGTCAGGACACCGCCACTATCAAGGCCATCGTGTGCACCTGGAATTGGCGGAACAAACGGTGGAGCACCGGTCGCAATAATCGCTGCAGCGAAGCTAACCTTCTTACCTTTACTGCCATCACCTGCAATATCGCGGGTATGTGGATCATCACTGTTACCTGCGGTATCAACAAACACGCTATGATCATCGACGAAGCGGGCAAAACCCTGAATAACATCGATCTTGACACCTTTATCGGTGTTCAATGCCATCTTGCCGCGGGTTTCGAGCACACCTTTACGATGCGCTTCAAGTTTATTCCAGTTCAGATCAGGTTTGGTGTTTGACTTGATCCCCATCATGGCATCGGTTTCGCGATCACGAATACGATCCGCTGCGGCACGCCATGCCTTGGAAGGAATACAACCACGCCACAGACATTCACCACCCGGGAATGGGGCATCGTTTATCATGGCAACCTTGAGGCCATGATCTGCCAGATCCCGCGCGGCATCTTCACCACCCGGGCCACCACCAATCACAACTACGTCATAGTCATAGTTACCCTGCGGTAATTCAAAACCGGAAGGCTGTGGTGTGTTATCCACTGCCGTTGCCGCGGCGGCTGAAGCATCCAGCCAGGTGGGTTGTTCCACCAGTTCCTTAAAAGTATTGAGGAACCTGGCCGCATCGGCACCATTAACGATAC
>JALUTJ010000038.1 GCA_027057985.1 Chromatiales bacterium | reverse complement strand
TTGCTGCCACTACCGAGAGAAGCAAATTGCAAATTAATATCTCCGGGGCTTAATCAAGATACAGTTTCATATCCTTCAGCAACTGTTCAACAAAGCGTTCATTGGCTTTGGCACCCGTAGTTTCGAGCACACTGATATAGGTTTTACCTTTTTCCTCGTTCACGCTTAACAGGTAACGTGGCTTGAGTTTCACGCTATTGCTGCTAAACAGGCTGGCGAGCCAGCTTTTCTCTTCCTTGATCTTTTCACGGAAGTCATCGGTAATTTTCAGGTAGTAAACCCCGTTAGATCGATCCCGATCTTCAATCAGCAGGCCAATACGATCCAGGGCAATACCAACACGGCGCCAGGTACGGGCAAAGCCCTCCGGCACCTCGAGCATCTGCATGTCTTCACGTTTAACCATGCGGGCATGTTCGGTCTTTTTACTCGCACCAGCCAGTTTGAGTGCATCACTTCGTTTCATTCCACGGAACAGCAGGAAGCGCTGATACATTTCAGCTTCCAGTTCGGGATCCGAAGGACGGCGTACCCACCATGTCTTGATCGAGTTAATGTCCTCAGCCGCTTCTTCGCGCATACCCTGGTGAGTAATAATCAGGCGTGAAACACCCGGCTTACCGGTTTTTTCCAGCCGTGCACGGTACTTGTCACGCAGTCCGGTAGACATCATCCGGTTGAGTAACTTCGATAACCAGCCCGTTGGTGCGTTGGCCTTGTTTTCCAGCCAGTTGGTCTCCATCACACCCAGTTGCTTGTCTTCACGGGTAATCTTAAAGCCAACCCGGTTAAAGAAAACACGTAACTGCGGCCAGAGTTTTTCGGTTGACTGGTTGATTTGCAGCCACATCATATTGCCATCACGTACCACTTTTATTCCTTCTGGTACTTCAGGTGCCACGGTATCGCCCACTGCCGCAGTATTGGAATAGGCTGAATAGGTCGAGTTCTGTGCGGCAATGGTAGGCAGCGCGGTACTGTCCGACATCACCGGCTGATCAAGATCAGGCGGAACCTCAAGACTTTCAGGTGTAGTAAATCTTTCTTCGGCACCATAATTTCCTTTCCATTGTGGAGCACTGGAACAGGCCGCAAGGCCGCCAAGCAGCAGTAAAACAACAAAAATTCGTAACATAGAAGTTCTCACCAGGTTATGACAGTACACCCGCCTGGCGCATGGCCTGGCGTAATGTTTCATGGTACGGGGCAGATAAAACGGTCAGCGGTAAACGAATCCCGTCAGTCATCATGCCCATTTCAGCCAGGGCCCATTTTACCGGGATGGGGTTTGATTCGAGGAACAGGCTCTGATGTAGCCCCATCAGCCTGTTATTGATTTCGGTGGCCGTTGCCCGGTCACCTTCGAGTGCAGCCTTGCACATGGCGTGCATATCCGCCGGTGCCACATTGGCCGTTACCGAGATATCACCCCGTGCTCCCGAGAGAATGGCTTCCATCGCGGTAGCATCATCACCGCTGTAAACATCAAAATCTTCACCACAGCGGGAAATAATATCGGTAATGCGGGCAACATCACCGGTTGCCTCTTTAATCCCGATAATATTGGGCAGCTTAGCCAGGCGCTCGACCGTCTCCGGCAGCATATCGACCGCGGTGCGACCGGGCACGTTATACAGAATTTGTGGAATATCCACCGCCTCGGCCACGGCCTTGTGATGCTGGTACAGCCCTTCCTGGGTTGGCTTGTTGTAATACGGGGTTACCAGCAGGCAGGCATCGGCACCCGCCTCTTTGGCACAGCGCGTCAGGGCAATGGCCTCTGTGGTGGAATTGGCACCGGTACCAGCAATCACCGGCACGCGCCCGGCTACCAGCTCGACGATGCGTTTTACCAGGGTACAGTGCTCATGCTCATCCAGGGTGGCAGACTCACCGGTCGTTCCCACCGCGATAATCGCGTCAGTTCCATTTTTTACATGGAATTCAATAAGT
>JALUTJ010000037.1 GCA_027057985.1 Chromatiales bacterium | reverse complement strand
GAAATGGACCTCAACAGCTGGGATATTGCCGCAGGCACCATCCTGGTTGAAGAAGCCGGTGGTCTCGTAGGAGAACTCGATGGCGGCATGAACTTCCTCGAAAGTGGCAATATCGTCGCCGCCAATCCGAAGGTATTCAAGGCGATGTTGCAGCGCATCAAGCCCTTTGTAAAAAAATAAGCCGCTCAATTACCCTTAAGAAATCCGGTGGCGGTACGCTAATCAGGTATTAGCAATCTAACCTGGGAAGTAAAACCGGATGACAGTCAAACTCTCCGCTCATGGACTCAAGCGCCTGGAAATGACCATGCGAGATGTCATGGATGGGCTCGAAGATGCGGCCAGTTACATGAATTACCAGTCCACGCCTGAGGTGGTGGAAATTCTCTCAATCGAAGCACCTGGGCGGGAAGCCGATAGCCGCGCCTCCATAATTTCCCTGGAAAATCATAAAGATACAGATACCGAAGCCGCAGATATCGTGGCCTGGCTGATTGCCCGTGAATCCCGCCTTTCGGCCTGATCAGAAATAACCCTTCAAATTCCAAATCATTCATTGACCCTTCCGCGTCATTCGTGATAACTATATAACCATAGATTTTGCCGTGAACTTCTCGACGGTAAAACAACAAAAATAGAAGGAGATTGTCGTGCAAAGACGCCTGCTTGCTTTTGTTGCTCCACCGGTTGCTGTTTGTCGATATGGCTGTGCTGGCTGCTGTGCTGCACCCATTGGTGTTTTCTGGATTGCGGGCATCGTCAGCCTGATTTATGCTTTTTTTGGTGGCCCTGTCGAAACCGATGGCTTTAGTATCACAACCTTTATCCTCGGTGTCGTGCTCTGGGCAATTGCTACAACCTGGGCAGAACTGACCATTAACGGTATCAATGCCGATGATCAGTGTAATGGCAATGCCAGCTCCATGTGTCGTATCGTCAAACCCAAACTGGATGACAGTGACCCACTGGATGAAATAAAAAAGTTTCAATAGTAAAAAAAAGCCCGTTACTTTAACGGGCTTTTTTTTACTACATCATCCAGATTTCAACCCGGCGGTTTTTATATCGTCCCTTCTCCGTTGCATTGCTTGCCACTGGCAGTGCATGGCCATAGCCACGAACCCGAATCGGGTGGATACCGTGTTTCGAGAGATAGTTGGCAACCACATCGGCACGCTGAACCGAGAAGCTGCTGCTCATAAAAGGAATAACCTCGTGCCTGTCAGCAAAACCGAATAGCAGAATTTTCCGGCTACTGTTTTCTGGCTGCTGTAAATAGGCCACCAGGCGATCGACATCCTGTCTTGCCTTGTTATCCAGTTTAACGCTGCCTGAATCAAAGCGGATATTAATCGAAAGCCTGACCGCTCCCATCGTAAACTGGCGATATTCCCTTGGCGCCTCTGCCGGAATCCGAACCCGGTAGGCATTGATCTGCTGTGAAACAAATCCATTCTCGCTGACAATACTGTCGGCCTGCTGCGAAATTGCATAATGAACAAAGGCCTTTGCCAGCGGATGCAGATTCTTTTCAGGCAGATACATATACAGGCGGCGAGCCAGCAGGTAATCCTCTGTCGCCACGGTAAATTCATTCGGTTTCAGAGCCCGTGTTCCCTCATCATATATCGAAAGCGGTTTACTTTTCGCAATATAGGCAAGGCCGGTAAAACCAATCCCGTTAATGTCTTTTGCCACTGCCGCTGAAAGACGGCTATTGGACTCAAAACGCTTTGCCGTTTTCACCAGTGGCGTTTTTTTACCCAGTACCAGTGACTTAAAGGTATCATAGGTACCCGAGTTATTATCACGCGCATAAACATGAATGGGTGCTGCTGGCAGGCCCAGTTGAGACCAGTTACTAATCTTACCCGTAAAGATATTTTTTATCGTTCTAATATCCAGTTTAACCAACGGATTCTTTTTATTAACGATAACCGGAAGACCATCCAGC
>JALUTJ010000036.1:1003-1961 GCA_027057985.1 Chromatiales bacterium | reverse complement strand
GTATTAACCCCGGTACATGGAATTTGACAAGCTCTCACTTACAGAGGAACCCGAGCATGAAACTGACTATTCAGAATAAGTTGTTACTGGGATTTGGTGCTGTGTTACTCCTGGCCGCAGTAACTTCTGTTTTTAACTTTTACAAGATGGATACAGTATCAGGGATTGAACATCGTCTAATCGAACTTCGTCAGCCTACCGTATTAGCCGGTCAGCAGCTCACCGATGGGATCCACCTTTCCCTTGCTGGGCTGCGCGGCTACATGATTCTGGGTAAAAATCCCAAAGCAGCAAAAAAATTCAAGGCAGAAAGACAAAGTGGCTGGAAAGAAATCGATGCCGCGCTAGCGCAGATGACAGAATTCTCCAAAAGCTGGACCGATCCGGAAAATATCAAAATACTGAAGAAGATGAAGGGTCTGGTTGAGGAGTTTCGTCTGGCGCAGAAGGAAGTGGAGGATATTTCACACACTCCCGATAATATCCCGGCTTTTAAAATGCTACTCACCCAGGCAGCGCCGCGGGCAGCTAAAATCGTGGCTGCCATCACCACCCTGATCAATGAAGAATCGAAACTCGAAGCCACACCTCAGCGCAAGCACTTGTTAAAACTGCTGGCAGACAGCCGTGGTTCTTTTGCCCTGGGGCTGGCAAATATCCGTGCCTACCTGCTTTCGGGGAATACAAAATTCCGTAATAACTTTGTTGCCAAGTGGGAAGTAAATGAAACCCGTTTCAAACAACTTTCAAACCTGACCGGCCTGTTCAATGCCAGACAACGTGATGCCTGGCTAACCTATAAGACCATACGCAGCGAGTTTGCGCCTTTACCGCCCAAAATGTTCAAACTTAGAGCCGGCAAGGACTGGAACCTGGCAAATTACTGGCTCGGCACACGGGCAGCACCCAAAGCTGGTGCCATTATGGCACAACTGAAAAAAATGCGGATATCACAGGA